>JBHORK010000125.1:0-5962 GCA_042565725.1 Verrucomicrobiota bacterium | reverse complement strand
TCAGGTGCCGCACTTTTCGACCGGCACCCGCCGCATTTTTAAACCGGCGTTTGCAGCGCGCAAGAAAAGTCAATAAAGACGGCGAAAGTCCGTCACCTCATTCACTCGTCACGCCATGCGGGACGAAAAATATTTTTTCGAGTTTTTCAGGTCACCCCACAAAGAGACCCGTTCCGGTTCTCTTTGTGAAATATGCAAATCCTTGGTCGATTTTGGAAAAATCGGATTTTTTTTCAAACTGGCGGCCAACCTTTAAGTCTGTCCGCACCTACTTTATAGATAATTCCGGTTAATCAATCAAACAGAACCTTCTGCCCTCGCTTCGCTCGGGATACATTCCCCGGCTGGCACTCCGGTTGCGGAGCAACCTCGTTCCAGCCCCCATGCCCTGCCGCTGTCCCCAGCGGCCCCGACACAGACCACGCCAGCAAAGCTGTCATGGATCTGTGCTTTCAGCCCTCTGCGCTCCTGCGTCCTGAAGCGTGCTTCGCTCTGCTTCATGGGTCGCGCATTCATGCGGCACATGCACCGCGTCAACGCTTGGCGCAGGCTTTGTGCCGGGTCAGCCGCAAAGCGGCTTCCACGGTGTCGAGCATAGCTCGACCTCTTCCGGTTCTCTTATTGCGTTCAGAAAAATCCGAAGAAATAAAAATCGAATCCCACATGCGCCGAAGGCGCAAATATTTCTTGTGAAAGAATTGCTTCAAGCATCTTCTTGTGAATGGATCATGCGGCCTTCAAGTGCGTTTCTCACAGTCCAAGCTATGGCATGACCAAGAATAGATGGAACTGCATTACCAATGTACGCATTCCTCTCATCTTGTGAATTAGATGTTATTTTGAACCGATCAGGCAAGCATTGAAATCGCATTGCTTCTCGCGGAGTTATGAGGCGTGGTTCTGCGTAATGAAAATTGCAACCGACATTTGGTCGCCTGAAATAGGTGTTAATTGTGTAGGAAGGCTGGTCTGGATGGAGACGACCATACGTAGTTGTTCGACCACCACTCTTTTTGAACTTAGCAATACGTTCAGTATCCAACGCTTCTGGAATATCTCTATAATTACCTCCAGGAGGAATGTGCTTAACGAATTCACTATCACGATCAGACATTCGTGGTTTTTCATGTAAAGACACAGTTTTAGCATTACCTTGACGCATGATATGAACAAAAGCAGTATGAGGATCACATTTGTAAGTCGCCATCTCGCCTTTATTTGTACAGGGGCCTAAATCTCCGATAGCGCCAGAAGCGCTTATATCGAAATTGTTAACGTCAACACCATAACATTCACGGCTGAACAAGTGTGGGTTTGGAATTTGTATTTCAACATCTCTTGATCCCATAATAAAGATTCGTGCGCGTCGCTGCGGAACCAGGTAGTCTGATGCCATCAATTTAGCAACAGTTACGTGATACCCTTTCTTCTTGAATTCCGAAGCAATATAGTTCGGCAACCGCACGTTGCCGATTCGTGATGCGGCTATGCCTGGCACATTCTCCATTATGAAAGCTCTTGGTTTTTTCTTTTTTATTACGTCAATGAAGCGAAAAACGAGCTTCCCTCTCTCGTCATCACTAGCTCGTTTGCCTACCAACGAGAAGGACTGACAAGGCGGACCGCCAACGATAAGGTCTGCATCAGGAATGCTATTAAGAGGTAACTTCTGAAGGTCTGCTACTTTTGGCTCGATATTAAAGTTAGCAGCGTATGACATTGCGGCGTTTTCAGATATATCGCTAGCCCACGATACGTTAAATCCACCCAGTTCCAAACCGAGATCAAGCCCCCCTATACCACAAAACAGAGTGACCGCATTATATTCCGATTTAGGCATTAACGACTCCTTGCAACTAGGTATTCATCAAGGAGTGTGTGAACTTGAACAAGGAGTTCACGTTCCGACCAATTGTCATGACCTAAGCAAATAGAGGCCGCTATTGCTTCGTCTAGCACATTTCTTTCAGGTAACTCATGTGATAATCGGTCTGCGGGAATAGGATATGGTAGCGCTGCAAATGTCTCTAGGATTCTTTCCCTATGTTCTTCTGGAATATTGCGTGGATCGAGCACGCACACTTCTTCCAAGTGGTGCAATTCTAGCGAGAGACAGCCTTCTCTATTGTATCCTTTCATTTCGAACTGTAGTTGCCCAAAACTTGACACCAAGAAGGCGGCAATGAGCCTTGTTGCTGTTAATCGGTCAAGGTTAGAGTTGGGATCTATGGAAGTGCATTCGGCATAGGACACAAAATTGCTAGATAAGCGAACCTGCCTGCCTTGTGTGCAAGCAAAAGGATTCAGATAAACCCTGTGAGCAGCCCTCATCTTTCTAGGTATTACTAGCTCACCCGCGTAAGGTTCTTTCATCCCTACAAACAACCACTCATCGGGCATGAAGGTTCTCTCAAGACCTGTTATGCGGCGGAAACCTTCAATAAATGCTTGAGCTGGCGCATTTGCACTAATCTCTGCGAGCGCATCGCTATGAGCCTGAAGCCAGCCCGTTTTCCTTTGCGACCAAAAATCAGGCAAGCTTCTTATAGCTGGTGGCTCTAAGGTGGGTTGCTGCAAAACTTGCGCTTCGGTGAGTATGTAATCATTCAGGATGTCAGAATTATTGATGGCATACCCATGAAATTGGTCATCTACGATAGACGCCAAATTTCCAAGTTCTCTGTTTTCGTCCGCAGTTAAAGGCCGTAGGCGTATATTTTGATAACGGCGAGTTGCCTCAGTGTTCTCCTCTCGCAGGTAACCAAACGATTGGCTTGAAAAGGGGAATGCAAGCGCACTCATTCCGCCCTCTTCTTTTGCTAAGGATCCTCTTCGTGCATATTGAAACATGGATGGTAATGCAGGGAGTCCAGTGCGATAATCTAAAAGGAGTTCGTCTGAGAATGCATTTTTCCATCCCAACCTATGGTCAAGATTACCTTGCTGCATCTCCTTGCATGTCCAACCAACAGGAACGTTTTCTTCTCCAGCGATCAGTCGCACGACCTCTTCAGGGTTGACCTGTGTTAGATCGAGCTGACACCTAACGAATCGCACTATTCTATCTGGGGCGACGTTACTACTCTTAGTGCATATCAGGATGGAAGTAGCTATTGCATTTCCTGAGAATAGATTTGCATATGGATACTCAATTATTGCTTCTATATGAGATGAATCTAACAAAAGCTTTCGTAAAGGCGCAGCGTATCTATTGTGATACCACTTGTTGTCTAGGATTAGAGCCAAACGACAGCCTTCAGAAACGGCAGCTAGAATATATTCTACGTAGAACGTAAATAAGTTTTGCTGACCTGTTGAGCCAATTGCTTGAGCGCCTGACAGCCGCTCGATAGACGTTGCATAATGCGCTCGCAGTTCTTCTGGCACAGGGTTTGCGTCCTGAGCTTCGTACCGGCGGAAGGGAGGATTCATGAGAACAACATCTGCAGATGCAAGCTTGTCAGCGGATGCAAACATGTCTCCCCTGAGAATGTTGGCTTCTGAGTCTTGGCAAATCGTTGACGGCTCCTTTATTGTAAGACGCAGAAAAGCCATACGCATTAGTATCGGGTCAGCCTCCACTCCCTGCAATTTCTCTATAGCTTCGGCGTGACTAAGCCCAAGCGTCTTGAATCGGTCATATGCTGCCTCAAGCAATGCCCCATCGCCACAACAAGGGTCGATTACTTTCAGAGAATCTCCCGAAATCATTGCTGCAGCACATAAGAGAGAAGCTAACTCTGGATCTGTGAGGACTTTCCCTTTATCGTCAAGCCTTTCTCCGCGATATGAGGCATCAATTACGCCATCCAAGAACTCACTTCGATCAAGTCTGTCTCTAGCAAGTTCTCGAACTGCTGCTGGTCGCGAGACAATGCTATTAACGTAGGAAGAAAGGTTTTCTCTGTGTTCTTGATTATGGAGAGTTCTGTACACGTCAAAACATGATTCTTCAAATAGTGCGTGGAAGTCTATATGTCGCAACCTTGATAAAGTTGTTGCTATTGTTTGGCCAACTCTAGTTGGATCGCTTCGGACTAACGGAAGCAATGTCCCTATTTCGGGATGGCCATATCGCTCAAGAATGCCATGAATATATTCAGCCAATAGGCATCTCAACACCAAGACTCTCGATGTGTCCACTTCAAGTGTATGACAGAAATAATCTCTTACTAAAGGCCAACCATTAGAAACTGGTTCTTCAATGACGGGAGTTCCGTTAACAGAGGCGGCAGTTTGTATAAATGTAGTTATGATATGAGGCCACACGTCATCAAAAGAAGGGTCTCGATCTGTTGTTACGCGACGAGTCAACTCCTCTATTCTAAGAGTTAATGCATCACGAAATTCATCTTCTGTTAGGTTGTTCAGTAGACCTGTCACAAATGCTCCGTTAGACACTCGACACTCGTTAGGAGAGAGCCCGGGTCTGAGGGCGAAAAGTAGAGAATGTTCAAGATTGCTGATTGCATAATATTGAGGCCTACCTCGCTCGTATTGATCAAGATTCGTAGTCGCATATCCCTGAGATTGAATTTGGTTACGAGTACTATACACAGAAGAAATGTTTCTCTTAATTTCCATAGAAAGAAACCAGCGGCCCGAATCGCGACGACTCAGAACGAAATCTGGTATTAATCGATTGCCAGGAGTTCGTTGGTGATGAGTCCAGACATATTCATCCGTCATGTCCATATTGGTTAAAGCTCGATCAGCGGCCTCTTGGAAAACCGGATGAAAACATCTCACCTCATCATTAGAATATGTCAGCCAACACATTGTTTTGTTCCTCTTGCAAGCGCACTTGTACAACATACATCTCTAAGCCTAGTCGGATTGAGTTTGTCGGTAGCGTATTCGCTAAAGATAAGCTCATCAATATTGCGTACTACCTGCTCTGAGGTGCTTGGGGAGGAAACAAGCTGTTTACCGAATCGCTCAAGCTTCTTTTTAGCTTGCTTTGAGATACGTTGCCAGTCTGGGACCAACACCTCTCTATATTCATATAATTGGATTTTTCTCAAGCCATTACCTTGCCGTCTGGATCTATCTAAGATTTCTGCACACACTCCTGTCGAATTCATGACCGCTAGAACCATTAAAGGACTAATATGTGGAGAGAAAGTGAGACCATAGAAATTGTCGGAAAATGCTCGGTGCGGATTGAAAATATGTCTTGGACGATTACGTAGATAGTAATTAAAAATGAGTGGCGCATGAGATGGTTTACGATGAATATACCAACATTCTGGCCTCTCTTGATACCAGGTTAATATAGCAACATTCTTATCAGGATCCTGTTTTGCCCTTGATAAGCGTCGTTTCAACTCTTTCATGACTTCTTTATTCATGGAAAGGGTGTCGTAAAGCAGGAGGGCGGCTTCATGGTGCTCTTGAGGAACGCGATAAGCCGGAATGGTCGCAGGTTTCTTAACAAAGGCTGTGGCTCCTAAACGCTGCACATCGTCAACGCCAGTAAGAAAGAAGTTTGCTTGTTTGAGGCGAAGACCTCTCTCTGTTCTACAGAGGTCTTCCATCTTGGAGAACCCATCGACTCCGGTCATGACGGAAATCCTGTCGCTATCATCATGGATCGGTTCTGATGAAAACGCTTTTCGTGATCTGCGAGCAGTAAGGATTGTAGCATCTATCAAACGTCCCTGAAAAGGTTGTGGTCCTACATCGACAGATTCGTAACTGTCGCAATTTGCACGAAGCATACCCTTCATCCATTGTCCATACTTAGTGTATAACCAAGAATCATAAATGATACAAACAAGCTTGCCGCCGGGGCGTAATTCAGCAAGACTCTTTATTACAAAATAGATATACAGGTTGGATGTGCCAGGGATATTGACGCCATAACGTTCATGAAAGATGCGACGGTATAATGATTTATTGTCAATCCACTCTTGCCGTACATATGGTGGATTGAGTATTGCGAAATCGTATGATCCCCCTT
>JBHORK010000124.1:0-6015 GCA_042565725.1 Verrucomicrobiota bacterium | reverse complement strand
GAGGTTAACAGGATGCGCTGTGAAAATTCTCATCCACAACATTTGACAATATCTCCGTGTTTGCGGACACATCCAAGTTTATTAAATTGTTGTCGTCACATGCCAGTATAGTCAGATTCGCATTTCCTGCCACATCAAGGTTCGTTAAATTGTTCCAGCTGCAATCCAAATTAGTGAGAGCGGCAAACTCATTAATTCCCTGCAGGCTGGATATGTTTTTGCTCCATAGATCCAGTGAAGACACGTCTATTACGTCTATATCATACATCACATTTGTGGGATAATATTTTACGGTAAGATCGTTTCTTACGGCCGCTTCAAAATTGGAATCGGGGAGATCGATGACCCTTACTTTTCGTGTCCGATAGAAGCATATGTCTGCCGGGTTGGTGACCACTGTTGAATTTGTGCTTAGTACCCATTCCCCGACGTATGCCCATTGTCCGGTCAGTAACGATGAGCGTTCCTCAAGAATGTAGAGATTCGTAACATGACTCCAGCGCATGCTGATGTTTGATGAGGTAGCCGTAACGTTGGTGATTTCAAAAGTCTGTCCATATGCAGGCGCGATCATGCATATAAAACAGAACAGAAACAGAATATTGTTGCAGGCTCGTTTCATAGTCCACCGAACGGGATTTTAACAATGGGAAGTTGTCAAGACAAGCAAAGCTTGCCTGCAATCCGCTTTAGGGTAGGGACGCTTCTCCGAAGCGTCCGCGGACGGCTGTGACAACCATCCCTACCTTGGATATTCCTTGTTGGTTGTTGGATATTCAAATTCCTTCCCTCCTGAAACCTGAACACTGAACCCTGAACTCTTTCCCAGCTTCGCCCCATCACCGCGTCCCCGTTTCGCCGTTTCGTTCCTTAAGTCCGGATTCGGCCCATGCTGAGTCGGAGCAGAACCAGCAATATCGCGCCGTAGAGCAATGTCAGCAGGTTTCCGGTCAGTCTTCCACTGCCGGCCTTGAAGCTCACAACCATATCAGCTTCCGGATCTATCTGCAGACTGCGCTTGAATTGCAGTTTCCGGCCATGCGTCGGCATAGTGATGTTTATTGCCTGCGACATACGTTCCGCCGCGCTCTGCTGACTCAGAATTTTTTCCGCAACCAGCATTAGGCTTTTGTTTTCCTGGTCCGACAACGACTGCTGGACCTTTCTTGCGTAATCAGTAGTGAACCGTCCGTCTTTGAACTCTTCCATTCGTTCCTGCTGGCCGGCCTGCTGTATGTTTCTCGCAAATCGCATTTCGTCACGGCGCTGGACCAATCCCACAACAGCCTGCTGTTCCGCAAGGTTTTTGAACTGTATTCTGGCATCTTCATTAAACGCCATATCACCCTGTGAATAGTTGATGGCTGATTCCAGAGCTTTTCGGGCACGTTTCTGATAACCCTTCTTTGCCAGCACCTGGCTTTCTTCTATGTTGGACTTTGCGATTTCCCGGCTATGCTCAATCTGTCTCAGGTTATTAATGACATAACGCTTTGCGTCAAATCTTTCTCTGGCTTGCCATGTTTTATCATGTTCCATTGTTCCGCCGAACCCGTAATACCGCCGTCCCTGTACGACATAGAATTCCCATTTAATGTTTTGGAGAGGCAGGCCGAATTTCGGTCCGACATATTTCTGTTTGTTTGAAAGCCAGCCGGAACGCGCCGAGCCCGCGTAAACCAGCTCTACTATCGTTGATTCACCCGGCACAGGCTCTTCAAGCGGAATAAGAT
Source organism: Verrucomicrobiota bacterium (assembly GCA_042565725.1). Lineage (GTDB taxonomy): Bacteria > Verrucomicrobiota > Kiritimatiellia > UBA8416 > JBHORK01 > JBHORK01. Next base: position 4,282 of record JBHORK010000124.1, on the reverse strand, counting down.
ATGTGTCGCCATCTCTGGATATTGATGCAGCCTTGCCTTTAACGAGAGCGGTCCATAGTTTAGCGTCACGGTCCGGCAATTCCATTTTAAGAAACTGCAGATCGCCCGCTGTCATATTCAGTACCACATGGGTCAATACCTGTCCGCCATCGGAAACTACCGACGTCATTAGCACTTCTTTAATGTTCGCGGGCAGTACTTTGGCTACATTATGCCGAATCACCGAAAGATCCAGGCCGTACTCGCCGCTGACTGTTCTGTAACAGAAAATGGCGTCGGAAAGATCACCAGCCCCGAAATGGGCGGGGATTGAACGTGCTTCTTCAAGTTTGAGCCCGGCCAGACTGCCCATGGGCCGCACCTGTACTCTGCCGCCCGACATTATTACCAGGTACCCTTTCTGGCTCTCAACATCGATGGTACGCAAAGGCAGAATCTTGATCCGTTCGCTATGGGTCTCGCTTGATATTTTATATCTGATCTCCAGCGCGTAATTATTTTCCACCTTGCTGTGAAGTTCCGCCTCCCATATGCCTTTACTGCTGTCAATCTCGTTGACCTTGGAAATGTTTCTGCCCGTAACAGTCAGAGGAACACCCGGGAAAGGTGATTGGATCCTGAATGTTTTGCATCCGGCATGATCAATTCTGTAGCGAATATACGCGGTGCACTGAAGCATGCCTTCGGAAACATCAACCCTTTGAAGTACGTCGGACCTGATTGTCGGCGCCACAACTTCCGCCTTGAGGCGGACCAGCCATTCCGGCCGCAGAAGTTTGAATGCCAACACACCCGCTTCACGTATGCTTAAATCACGAGGGTTCAATTCGCTTACACCTTCTCGTTCAACGGTAGTCATGCGAACACCCCGCTCTCCTGATACAACCAGTACGCCGGTATGTTTCAGGGCGTTGGCAATCGAAACACGCGGCACTTCAATTGTGTCTTCTATTCCTTTCTCTGTCCGCGCGATCACAAGATTTATTTCACGCATACCTATCGCCTGCTTTCTGAAATGAACAGTAACCTCATGCTTCGCCGCTTCGCCGCTTCGCCGTGTCGCCGTGTCATCTTCTGTCTCGTCCCAATGACTGATGTCTGTGCCTGTAAGCGTTTCGACATCGAATCCTTTGGCGAGTCCTATTTTGAGGGAGAAAATACCCGCTTTGCTCACGGTAACCTTGAGTTTGCTCGAAAGAACAATACGTTCATCCGCCACGGACAGACTCGCATTTTCAACAACCCTGATTTCGGGCAGTACGCGTTCGGCATGGATCTTTGCGGACACAGGCAGACTGTGATAACGGAACGCGCGCTTTATGGTTGTCGGCAAGCCGCCGCGGATACCGCGCCGCGCGGAAGTTATTGCCGACTTGGAAACATCTTCAATGTTCATGGGGTTCAGGCCCTCTGTTTTATCAACCCGTATCTGCACGGTATTGGGAACCGCCATTGCAATTGAACCGCGCTGGCGCGCAGTATTCTTGACTTCAAAAGCGCCTATAACAGTGTCGTACGGCAGTCCTTCGCATCCCACCTGGCTGACTACTTTGAAAGTAAAATCGCCGCTTACCGGTTTTTCCAGAACAGCTTCAAGCAGACGTGTTTCCGGATCAAACCGCCATGTGCTCAAGCCGGGCGCGTGCACGGCGGTAACCGTCATGTTTTCGGGAACGACAAGTGTCATGGATTTCATTTCGCCCTGCGCTATCTGATAACGGATAAGGCTGGTAATATCAACCACGCCCGGTTCAAATAATGCCAGGCTGTTGACTTCCGAGAAGAAAACTTCTTTCTCCAATTTTGTTTTTCGTACCCGTCCGTGCCACGAGATACGGGCCGCTGTCGCGGACCCATATACGGCCTGCGCCGTGCTGACTCCGTCTTTCTCGGTTTTCTTGAGAAGTACGGCGTCCGGAGATTCGATATCCAGCTCCTTTTCGGGAACGTTCAGCATCACCTTATTATGAAGGTTTCCGGGTATGGCAAGAACAGTTGACCATGTGCCCTCCCTTTCCTGTATCGGTACGGAATATTTCAAATTGATTTTGTACTTACCGTCTTTCTGCGCCGTCAATAAATATCCTTCCTGCGAAGTTTTTACCGACAGATGTCTCGAGTTCAGTTTGTATTCAGTCAGAACAGCCGGCGACCTGAGCAGTACGAACGTGCCCGCGTTCGAAAGTTCGAATTCAAATGCCGCATTGACCTGCATGCTCTTTTCGGAGTCCTCGTGCATCTTTGGCGCATTCGCGGTTATATCGACAGATTGCAGTACGGGTAATCCCGGCACAACCGGCTTGATCTGTCTGGCCGTTCTTGCGCCCGCGGTAAAACATAATCCAAGCGAAACCAGCAGAACCAGTAATCCAATCCTCACGTTACCATCGTTATTCGTATCTCGTATCTCGTGAAGAGTATCTTGTTTCTCCGATTCCCCGTTTTTCTCTATCTCTGTGTTTTCATCTTGAGGAATATCTTCTTCAATTTCAGGTTCGAACGGCTCGGGAATTTCTTTACAGAATGTATTCATATCCATGGTTTCCATTCTTCTGAGGCCGCGGCGATACGACCATCTTATCAGACCGATCGCCAGCAGAAGCGGCAGACCCGCTATCAGAACAGACATGAGAATCAAGTGTCCCACAGCCAGTTTTGCCAGTCCTATTATAATCACGGTAAGTCCCAGCGCGCAGGTTGTCAGGTCGGTTTCCTTTCTTTTACGTGACCTTGAGATCAGGAATAACCCGATTACACCCGCAAGTACGGCAAGTCCCAGTGAGCCGCCTGATCCGATCCATGCAGGTACAATATCGAGCCTGGCTGTTAACGGATCGGCAGAAGCAAGATTCATGGTCTTAGTTGCTTCCACAGTGACGACCTTGTTCAGTTGGGACATATTCGACAGTCGACGCAAGCCGGCGTGGCTAATTCGCTTCTGCACGACAAACGCAAACAGCCCTGCCATTATGATTACACAGATGATTGTTTTCCATATGAATCCGCGATGTGAACTCCAGCTGTAAGTGATAATTGACATACAGATCACGCACACGATACCGAACACAAACCAGCCGGAAAAAGTTTTCAGGGTGATCATGCATAAACCGAAAAAGCCGGCAACCAGATTGATGATGTTCTGCGGTCTCGCGAGATTCTCGGCTGTTATATTACCGCCGATTCGCGCAATAGCGTATTTTTCGGGAATATTGAAAGTCCACTTCGCGAAGGTGCTGTGGGTTTCCGCGGCGGTAGGCGCTTCGAATTTAAGTGTGCGTCCCCGTGCCCCGAACTTTTTCCTGCTTTCCGCGTAAACAAGTTCCACCCGCACAGGCTTGTCAGGGTCGGTCAGCCTGTGAATGGGAATAAGGGTTTTGCCTTTCTCGCTCATGGAGGAGACATCATGTCTCCTGCCGTTTTCGTCAATAATTCTGGTGAACCACAGGTCCGCGGTTTCCGGCAGGGAGACAACGAAGTACTGTTTTGAAAGGTTCTTTATCCAATATACTACAGTTGTTACAGTCTCGCCGTCCTTGCTGATTTTCGTGGTCAGTGTTGTGTTATCGGCGACCTGATCAATCATCTGTTCGGTATCGAATCTTTTCACATTAATAAGGGCGGAGTGAGGGGCTTTAACGTATTTATACGCTTTCAGTATAGGATCGTTCAGGAGCAGGGTATAAGCGTTCGGCACTTCATCAGGGAGAATGCCTATAATGGATTCTTCATCATGTTTTTTGAGGGTCAGATTCAGACTTGCCGAGCTGGCAAGAACGATATATCCCGCTTCGCTCGTGGTTTCTTCCGTCTGCACACCGCCGACGGATATATCATCGCCTTTATATTGAAAATGTTTATCGTAGGTCAGGCCGAGCGTGTAATCGCCCATTACTTTTTCCTGCAGAGAAACTGTCCATAACTCTCCATCATGCCGCCAGCCGCGTATATCGCGTCCGGTAAACTCGATATTCCGGAATTCCTTCGGGATCCTGATTTTAAAATCACGTACGGGCGCCCCTTCGATATGGTATGTGGCAACAGCACTGCAATACAGAACGCCTTCACCAATGGATACCAGGTGGAACACTTCCGAATGAATTGTAGGTTTGGTCCTTTCCAGCAGAACAGAAAGGGACCAGTCCGTTTCTTTGAACCGGTACGCAAGCTGGGCGTTTGCCATACGTGTTTCCACGGAGCCCGTATGAACTTCTCTGAGCCCGTCGGCTTTTTTCTCTTTGAGCCGCAATCCCTTTTCCGCCGACAGCACGATATAGCCGCGCTC
>JBHORK010000123.1:0-6062 GCA_042565725.1 Verrucomicrobiota bacterium | reverse complement strand
ACCTATCTTTTTGTCGAATTGAGGATAGAGTTTACGGTATTTATCATGCAATTCTTTTGGCGCATGCATGGACGCATGCGGAATTGTTACCGGCATATAACAGAAGAAAGATTTGCTCTTATTTTTCCTGATAAAATCCATTGCAGCCTTCATTATCAGATCATGTGAATAGGTCTTGCCGTCAAGCGTCACCTCTTCTTTATTATGCCAGAGAGACTTAGGGTAGAAAGTATGCGCCGAACGCTGACAGTTATAACCGTAAAACTCATCAAAGAACACCATCGGATCGCTATCAGATCCAGGTCCGCCAAGTCCCCACTTGCCGAACATTCCGCAAGCATAATGCGCTTTCTTTAAAAATGTAGTGATGGCCACAGTGCCGGGCTTCATGGGCGCCTGGCCTTCCCTTTTGAGTTCCTTATTCCCCCTGACCTGAGCATGACCGGTATGGAGCCCTGTCATCAATGTGCAGCGCGCTGGCGCACAGACAGTGCTGCCCGAATAGTGTTGGGTGAATTTAACACCATCAACTGCCAAACGGTCAATATTGGGTGTCTTAAACTTCTCCTGCCCGTAACAACTCAGATCGCCGTATCCAAGATCATCCGCAAGAATATAAATTATATTCGGCTTCCGGTCGGCACCTGCAGCCAGTAGCCCTGCCGGCATTGCAGCAGCGACAGTTCCAATACTTACGGTTTTCAAAAAATTTCGCCTGGTCAGTCTTATTTTATTCATGTTATCTCCTGTGTCTGCTCATGGAACCTATAAAAGATATAGGACTAATAATTTTTCTTCGCCGATTCCCTTCATCTCCTTCATGCTCTTCATGGTAAAAATCTTCCGCTTCTCCCTATCCACTCGATCCGAGGAAGAACATTCTTTATATTTACTCTGTTGTCACCCTGAATATGCGTTTGCAGCCTCCTATCTGCAACGTAGCTTCAACCGTTGCGCCTGATTTTTTTGCTGAACGAACACGCAGCTTCACCACATCACCGGAAACAACTTTTCCATCCTTAGCAGTCCATGGCTCCGAATAAACCTGATATTCACAGTTTTCAACTTTAATGGGATACGAATCTTTTGCTCCATTGACCATTACAAGCTCAGATATAATAAACACCGCCGACCCGGCATTCATGACAGATGGAATATCAAATGGTTCCGGATCCGATTTCTTCTGATTGGCATCATTGCTGGAAGGTGAAGCAAATATCAGCTTCGGGTCAGCCCAATTACCATAATCAAAATTGTCTTTTATTCTTGTGCCATTAACTGCAATGCCCATTGTCCTGACATTTTTCACCGATAACTCTATATGCTTTGGATCCGCACCCGGCTTCATAGGGCCGCTGTTATATGCCTTTTCATCATCAAGAAAGATCGTAAAACTGACATCTTTTTGATTTCCAATGCTTTGGTCCGGCGCAATTACGGCTGAGAATTTTTCATACAATCCATTTAATGCATATATAGCCTGCATGCCTGAAGGAATGGAAATACCATGTTTATATCTTTTCCCATTCAATGTAATCGGCTTATTATTTTTTGCTGTGTTAAATAAAATAAATCTCGCCCATCCGCCCTTAATAGCGGAGCAGCCGAGTTCATGAAGTCCTACCGAGTTGGACATTTCAATAGGCCCCTCATTACGGGGTGTAGCCGGCATCTTATCAGGCAGATAAACATCGCCTTCTATTGGTATGGTTCGGATCTGTGCTGCGCCGGTTTTGGCATTCTGAGATTTGGCCTTAATCGTGATTGTTCCCGGCTCATAGTATGATTTTACAAGAACCGCGTATTTACCTTTTCTCAAAAAGTGTCTTCTTCCTCCGACAATACGGCCCGGCCCATCTATATCCAGAAAAAACATTCCTGCAAAATCAGGATCTACAACTCCCTGCTTATCTAGAGCGGAAATCATAACTCTGGCGCAATCGCTGCCGTCAGCAACAATAGTCTTTCGATCCATCTCAACTTTCAAGGCAATAGCTTTCCCTGGTTTCTTCCAGATATGCTCCGCTGCTTTTTTGCCGTTACGGTAGGCAATGGCCTTGATTTCTACAGCGTTTTTATCAACCGTAAAACTGAATGGAGGATGGTTTAAAACAAAGCCTTCATCCGGTTTTTGTCGCCCAACACGTGTGAGTCCGCTGCCTGTATCCTGATACAGCTCAACTTCGTCCCCATTACTGAAAACACTGACACCTGTGTCGGAGTATTTTACAACATAAGCCATTGGCTCTTCAGTCAATTCAGAGGTATGCCAGTAGTAGGTATATTTAGGGAAACGCTGCAGATCACAAATTCCGTGCCAGACCATATTAGGTTCGGTATTGTTAACAAAGGTATTATAATCAAACATGCACCATGTTGCAGATCCGCTATTGTCAGCTTTCAGATAAACTTGATTTATATGGTCCCAATGCCGCTTTGCCAGTTCCCAGTCTCCGGAAATCTTACCTCTCATTTCCCCGCGATAGCGTGGATAGGTATGTCCCGTATGTTCAAGGGTCAGAGCACCGTCACCGCTGATCTGCATATGCTTAAAGTCCATGGGTGTTTTGGGGAATTCGGCTGCTGCCGGTCTATAATCTTCTTCTTTACAAGCTTTTACAAGCGGACCTGAAGGACCACTATGGTTTAAACACGCGTTCCAGACGATAATACTCGGATGATTACGGTCTCTACGGATCATTGAACGGAAAGATTTCACAAGATTATCGCCCCAACCCCTATTGCCGCCCATCCAGCTCGGACCTTCTTCAAGCGCCATAAGACCAAGCTCATCACATGCATCCAGAAATGCGGGATCATGCGGATAATGAGAAAGACGAACCCAGTTCAGACCACAGGCTTTCATCATTTCTGCGTCTTTCCTGTGCAGGCTGTTGGGCACAGCATTTCCGATATATGGCCATGACTGATGCCTGTTTGAACCGATCAACTTTAAATGTTTACCGTTCAGGAAAAATCCTTTGTCTTTTGTAAACTTAAAAGTCCGGATACCAAAACGGGTCGTGAGGAAATCCATTTTCTTTCCTTCCGACATAATCGTTGTTTCGGCGGTATACAGGTAAGGCGAAGAGGGACTCCAGAGCTTTGCTTTAGCAATTTCGGGTAACGTTTGCGAAGTAGTAGTAGAAGAATCTTTCTCAATTTTCAATTGAGATGAAACGGTGGAAACAATATGGCCGTCTTTGTTCTTTATGTCGGTTTTTATTTCACATAGCGCGCTTTTGCCTGTCTCGTTTTTCACCGTGGTATCTACCTTCACCACAGAGGCATTTTCGGACACCTTTGGGAATGTAATACGGATTCCGGAATCACGGGCGGTCCAGGGGAAGTCAACATACAGCCTGCTGGTTGTAATTAAATAGACATCACGATAAAGCCCGCCGAAAAGCACAAAATCCTTTTTCTTTTTAATGCCGTCGGGCGGAGTGTTTTCATTCATTGTATTGTCAACTTTCACCGCGATGAGATTGTTCCCTGTTTTCAAGGCATCCGTAATATCAAAGTGAAACGAGTCATAGCCGGAAACTTCATACTTTCCTATTCGCTGTGCATTTACCCATAGTTCGGTGGTTTGCATGGCAGCTTCAAAGAGCAGGAAATGTTTTTTGTCAGGATCGATCTTATCGATAACAAGATTTTTCCGATACCAGCCGATATAACGATGAAACGTATGTTGTGATGGAGGCTGCATCCTGGCATCCGGGTTATTGTCGAGATTCAGCGAGACTTCCTTGAGGGTATGCGGCACAGACACGATTTCCCATTTTTTATCATTGTAAGTTTGTGATGTCGCATCCTCAACATTCACTTCACCTAAATGAAATTTCCATACAGGGTTCAGATTAAGCTGTCGTGGCAGTTCAGCATTGCTCCAGGATGCTAATGATACGAGTACAATGCACACAGATAGCACCAGCTCGCTTGGGGTCAGGCCGTTTACTTTTCGCCCCGTCCACCCTCGAAAAGTCAAGGCCAGACCCCGTCTCACCAAGATAATGCAAATATATGCCGCTGTTTTAATTTTTCTCATATTCTTTATTGTCCCATGACCCGTAAACCGTTTCGCCTTAAAGGGACGGCTGGTCAAGAAAACTCCTCTCTTTTATAATCTGAATATACGTTTACAGTTACCTGTTTGCAATGAAGTTTCATTTAAATCTATATTCGGCAGTTTGAATTGATCAGTCCTATTATTGCCGCTTGTAAAGCTCTAAGGCTTACGATATTGATGATAAAGGGTTTGTGGTTTTACAGGAGGTTATAATGAGAAGATATATTGTATTACTTGCCGTATTATGCGCGCTTACGACTTCGGCATATGCGGATTCTATGAAAAACATCATATCCGCTTCAGGTGTAACCGGAGGCGTTGCTGTGCATCTTGGGTGTGGTGACGGAGAATCCACAGCAAAGCTGTATTCCGGTGATAAGCTGCTGGTGTATGGACTGGATACAGATGAGGCGGCTATAGCGAAAGCTTGTAATTCTTCGGCTCTTATTTCAAATTTAAAATGCGTATCACTTCTTTTGCCAGAAATTTTCCCTGCTCCTCATAACCAAAGGGTGTAAAATGAACTCCATCTGTGCGCATGACTTTTGATTCGCCGTGTTTTTCAATAAGCGCCATTGTAAATGCATGCAAATCAATTACATCCATCTTGTTTTCTGTCATAACACGAAGTGATATTTCGTTGAACTTCCTGACCCACTCATTATGTTCATGACCGGATGTTTTCTGCGTTGTCTGTACCCATACCAACTTCACAGGGTAACCTTTCACCATTTTAATCATTTCATTCAGTTCCCTTTCATAACGCGGAATTCTGTCATGCGCCTTGCAGCGCTGAATATTGTGCAATCCAAAATTAATGAGTAATACATCCGGCTTGTATAATTCATACTCCAGGACAGCGGTAACAAAAGGAGTGAACCAGGCCCCGGTACCGCCAAGGGCTTTCTTCTTTTCAGGCCTTTTCATCTGCGGAAAAAGCCTGTCCAGATCAAGACTATACACATAACTGACTTTGTCTGATAATGCCTGCCGCAAAAAAGGCGCATAACCTCCGGAGATACTATCTCCACAGGAAAACAACTGTGGAAGATCTTTTCTAAATCCGCCCTGACCTTTTTTCTGTGTGATCTGCATGTATAATTCATCATGTTCATCGAGCTTCATATCGTTGGATTCTTCCGCCTGCTGCCCCATTGAGTTCGATAACATTACGGAGATAAAAACAAATAAAATAATTTTCAACTTCATCTTCATCCTAACCCCTTCTAAAAATTACTCGTACACAATAAACGCAGCGCCCTGCGCGGGAATTTCCAGTGTTTCACCAACAGAAATACTTTTCTCACCCCACACATCACGCAGAGTACGCTTATCAGGTTCTTCTATACCCAGCACTTCAGCGCTTGCTTCGACTGTTGTATCATTTGTGCTTCTGTTGAACACGCCAATCCATCCGGCGTTATCTACGCCCTTCTTAGGGGTAACCCATGTCGAAAGGGGATTACCTCTGCGGCTGTACTTCATGGTGCCCATAACCCCGTTCTGATTACATGCCACCATATCTTTGTTCGTTAACAGCTTGAATGAAAAGTCGTCCATAGTCGGCAAGTCACCGCCTATCATAAGAGGCGATGCCGACAGCGCCCGCATTGTTATGAAAGTTGTCATCTGCGGCTTGGTAAACTTACTCTGACGTGTGAAACCATGGCCACGCATACGTGATATTTCTTCTTTTGTTTTATCCGGCGGTGGCGGAGACATCAATTTAAGCTTCCCGAAAGGAATCATATCCATGTCAATCCAGAACCCGGGCTTGGAATAACCGCCCCACCTTTTCCAGGCTGAAAAACAACTCTTGATTCCCCGCTCGTCATCCCATATATCATGTGTCACACGAAGCATGTTCGCCATTCTGAAACGATCAAGAGACTCATCATCCATTGGAACTTTGTTGCCCGGTGACAGGCTGAGCAGAATAGGCCTGCCGCACTTTTTTATAGCCTTGGCAACAGCCTCAACTTCATCCGGA
>JBHORK010000122.1:0-6090 GCA_042565725.1 Verrucomicrobiota bacterium | reverse complement strand
GGCGGAGCCATGTACCGTGCCAACGGCTCTGGTACATGGTGCACCCGAGAGGATTCGAACCTCCACGACCTTGCGGCCACAAGGACCTGAACCTTGCGTGTATGCCAGTTTCACCACGGGTGCCCGCCACAACCTGAAACTCCACATTCTAGTAAAGCGGTAACCACCTGGTCAACTGAAAGATTTCTTACTTGGATTCCGCAACTGACTTCAACTTCAGGCTACTGCTACGAGCAGGATAAGGTTTGCCGTCGGGCAGATGGTAGGTTTGATCAACAAAAAGTACTCTCTTTTCTAAAGACTTGAAAATCGACCACGCAAAACAGTCCTGATCACTCTGATGTTTTATTTTTATGTTACCCAACCTGTCTATCTCAAGCACAGGCTTAAAAACACGTATAACTCGACCAAGCTGAAAAACCCCGTAATTCACTCTTCCCTTTGCTTCTTCTCCATCAACCCTAAGAAATAAATATTCTTTTCTCTCCCGGGGCCAGTAACGTAAAGAATACGTTCGTACAGATTTAATATCCCATGGAACACCCTTTCTCACTTTATTTATTTCTATGCCGGAGACAACGTCAAACATTCTTTTGTCCGACATGAAGGTACTGCCGCCCCAATCGATTACCGCACTCACAAAATACCCGCCCTCGGATCGAATATTATACCACCTTGATAAGTTAACCATTATTTCCCGCTTCTCACCGGGCTTCAGCTTAAGTTTTGTTATTATCGGTTTATTATTACTCTTGTAAATAATATCATTGGGCCCCTTTGCCACAATAAAATTGAGATGCGCTTTGTTATCCTTGCTGGACTCATCAATAGCAAACGGTATGTTGGAATCGTTGAAAAGCAAAACAAACACTTTCGCCTGTTCAAACTGAAGCACTGACGTGTGCTCCAACTTCAAACCCACTCGCAACTGTGCCCGTACTTCAACTGTCGTAAACAGCATTAAAAAAATAACAACAGATAGGATAAAGGCCGAATGCCGAATGCCGAATGCCGATTTCATTTTATCAGTCACCTGTCCTCCGTCTTCATGCTTCATCTTTTTCACGCAAATTCCGAATCTACCGAATCAAGTATCAAATGAACAAGAACCTGGTGCGCTTCCTGGATTCGTTCTGTAGCACTCCCTTCAACAATAATTTCATAATCCCCCTGCCCCGCCAGCAGACCGCCGTCCCTGCCAAGCATGCATACCGTCTGCATCTTCCTTTTTCGAGCCGCCTGCAATGCTAAATCAAGATTCTTTGCCTTTCCGCTTGTACTGAAAAGTATCAATATATCGCCCGGCTTGCCCAGAGCTTCAACTTGTCGACTGAAAATCTTATCAAATCCATAATCATTCCCTATGCACGTAAGCACAGTTGAATCTGCCGTCAGCGCAATCCCGGGAAGGGCAGTTCTGTCCATTTTGAATCGCCCCACAAGCTCCTCCGCCATATGCAGCGCCTCGGCAGCACTGCCTCCATTACCCGCCGTCATCACTTTACCCCCGGACCTCAGCACACTGATAACCGTCCTTGTAATCTCCAATATGTTGTCCGCCTTAGATGAAAGTGATTCTATTATATCGACACTTTCCTGTATCTTCTCCTTAATAACAGCACATTCTTTTTTCATTATTACCCTCATCTCAAACCGAAAGAAGGTAACACGATAACTTGAATATGTCCACATTATCTCGTATTTCGTGAAACGTATTTCGTATCTCGTATCTCGTGCCTGCCCGAGCTGACGCTCGGCGTCGGCCAGGGAAGCGTTTCTCCAAAAAAGCATTGCTTTTGATCACTCGAATCGGTAAGTCTTGCCTGTATGAAGACCGAACCGTTTGTCCATCTCCACCTGCACACAGCATTCAGCCTGCTGGACGGAGCATGTCGAATAAACCAGATAATGGAAACAGCCCTGGAAAACAACATGCCGTCGGTAGCCATTACTGATCACGGCGTGCTATACGGTGCGATTGATTTCTACAAGGCCGCCAAAGACAAAGGCATAAGACCCGTCATCGGATGCGAAACCTATATCGCGTACGGCAGCAGGTTTGACAGAAAAAGCACAGGCCAGAAAGTGCCAGCCAACCATCTTGTGCTACTGGCCACAAATAATACCGGTTACTACAATCTTATAAAACTGGTATCACTTGCGCACTTGGAAGGTTTTTATTACAAGCCGCGTATTGATAAGGAAATACTCTCAAAACACCACGAAGGACTCATAGGTCTTTCAGCCTGTCTGAAAGGCGAAATCGCATCACTGCTGACTCAAGACGACATGAAGGGCGCAATCCGCGCCGCCGGAGAATATGCAGATATTTTAGGGAAAGATAATTTTTTCCTCGAAATTCAGGATCATAATATCGCCGAACAACGCAAAGTGAACAAACTTATGCCGGAATTATCAAAGAAAACCGGCCTGGAGCTCGTAGCCACAAACGACGTTCACTACCTTAAAAAAGAACACGCCGCCGCGCATGAAATCATGCTCTGCCTGCAGACACAAACCGTAATGAGCGATCCAAAACGCATGCGTTACCAGTCAAATGAATTTTACATGAAAACAAGGGAAGAAATGGAAAACATTTTCAAGGAATTCCCAGACGCAATAAACAGAACTGTGGAAATCGCAGAAAGATGTAATGTGGAACTGGAATTCAACAGGCTTCACTTTCCGACATTCCAAGTCCCGGAAGACAAGACTCACAAACAGTATTTGATTGATCAGGGACACAAAGGGGTCAAAGCGCGATACAACATTGAAAACCCGTTAAACCCAAAAAATGATCAAGAACAAAGTGTTCTGGATCGATTCAACATGGAGCTTGAAGTTATAGAAAAAACAGGATTTATTAATTACTTTCTGGTTGTCTGGGACTTCATACGTTTTGCAATGGAAAAGAATATCCCTGTCGGCCCCGGAAGAGGCTCCGGCGGGGGAAGCCTTGTGGCTTATGTTCTGGGTATAACCGCCATTGATCCGCTTTACTACGGTTTGATTTTTGAACGATTCCTGAATCCATCCAGAATATCACCACCTGACTTCGATATAGACTTCTGCCAGGCCAGGCGCGGTGAAGTCATTGAGTATGTCAGAGAAAAATACGGCAAAGAAAACGTGGCTCAAATCATCACTTTCGGTTCACTTGGCGCGAAAATGGTCATACGTGATGTCGGACGCGTTCTGGAAATACCTTATGACAAATGTGATAAACTCTCCAAAATGGTCCCCGGCGATCCCAAAATCACCCTCAAACAGGCCCTTGATATGAATCCGGAACTCAAAAAAGCTTACAGCTCCGATAAAGACTGCAAAAGAATTCTCGATTTCGGTTTTGTTCTGGAAGGATTATACAGAAACCCCGGAACCCACGCTGCCGGAGTAGTCATCGGAGAAAAACCCCTGATGGAAATCATCCCCCTTGCTCGCGATAAAAACAAAGAAACAATAACCCAATACACAATGGAACCGCTGGGTGATATAGGTTTGCTTAAAATGGATTTTCTCGGACTGAAAACCCTTACGGTAATCAACGAAGCAATTAAACTGATCGAAGAATCCACGGGAAAGACAATAGACATCAATAACATTCCAATGGACGATAAGCCAACCTATGAACTCCTTAACCTTGGAAATACAATAGGCATATTTCAGCTTGAAAGCACCGGCATGCGCGATCTGATCCGTCGAGTCGGAATCGAGAGAATTGAAGACCTGATTGCCATGATCGCATTATATCGCCCGGGCCCAATGAACATGCTTGACGATTATGTAAACAGAAAAACAGGCAAAGCAAAAATCAGATTTGACCACCCCCTGCTTGAACCTGTCCTGAAGGAAACCTATGGCGTAATGCTCTATCAGGAACAGGTCCAGAAATCCGCTAATGTCCTTGCCGGATATTCGCTTGCTGAAGGCGATATCCTTCGCCGCGCCATGGGCAAGAAAAAGAAGTCCGTTATGGATAAACAGCGGGAGAAATTCGTTTCCGGCTGTAAAGCAAAGCATATCAACAGCATGAAAGCCGGAAAAATATTCGACACAATAGCCAAGTTTGCCGGCTACGGTTTTAATAAATCGCATAGTACCGCATATGCCATAATTGCTTACCAAACGGCATTTTTTAAGGCTAACTATCCAGCGGAATTTATGTCCGCGTTGCTCTCAAATGAAATAGGAAACTTTGATAAACTTCCCGTATTCATTGCCGAAGCCAGCGAAATGGGGCTGGAAATTCTCCCTCCGGACATCAATTCCAGCAATGTTCGCTTCATGCCAGTGGAAAACGCAATACGTTTCGGGCTGGCAGGCATAAAAAACGTCGGGCAGGGCGCCGCCGAAGCCATAGTAGCCGAACACAGGAAAAACGGCTCATACAAAGGCCTGATCGATTTCTTCTCGCGGCTTGACAGCCAGATGGTAAACAGAAAAACAGCCGAAAGCCTCGTGCGATGCGGCGCATTTGATTCGGTCGGCATGCATCGGGCCCGATTGTTCAACGGAATAGACTTCGCCATGATCAGGGCCGCAAACACTCTCCATGACCGGCGGTCAGGCCAGAGCAATCTATTTGATCTCCTTGACGAAAGCCCCGAAGAAAACACAAGTGAAAATATCCCTGATTGTAAACTGTGGCATGAAAACCAGCTTCTCTCCGGCGAAAAAGAGCTTCTCGGAATTTATATGAGCGGACACCCGCTGACAAAATATGCGCCGTTACTTGAAAAATACCAACTCACAACCGTCCCACAGCTTGCCGACTTGCCCGACAAATCATCCACTAGACTCGGCGGCATCATCGCACAGGTAACAAAAAGAATCACAAAAAGAAAAGAATCCATGGCTATCGTTCAGATGGAAGATCTTGACGGCAGTTTTGAAGTACTCGTGTTCCCCGAAACTTATCAGAAGTACAACGTCCACCTGGTACAAAATGCAGCTATAATGGTCTGCGGCGAGGTGCAGAAAAGGGAAGACCCTCCGAAACTTGTTTCTTATGAAATATACCCGCTCGATGAAACACCTAAACATTTCACGAATTTTATAAGCGTCCATGTGCCGGCTGTTAACATAAAAGATTCCAAACTCAAAAAGGTTAAAGATATCCTGCGTATGCATCCCGGCACCATTCCTGTAAAAATCTGCCTTCAATTTCCATCAGGAGAAAAGGTTTTTATGGAAACAGATAAATCCCTCTACGTCTTCCCTGGCCAAGAGCTTATCCGTGAGCTGGAACACGAATTGGGAGAAGAAGGCGTATATCTCAAAATAAAATCCCAGCCATACGCCAAACCCCGCCAACCTCGCAAATACGGCCAGAAAAATGGTTAACGTTGAACGGTTGCGCCGCTTGAATCGTTTATCGTCGAACGGTTACGGCGTCTAAATCATACCAGTATTCGGCCTAAACAGTTAACGGCCAGACACATACGCAACCTCAACCGTATGACGTTTCCAGCTGCGCAACCCCAACCGTAAACCCTTTTTCTCCGCCATGAAACCACTTGACATCACACCCCCCTCTCATGCAATATCAGCAACGCTTAATAATATGTTTATAGAGAGACAATTTTCTTAATTCTTATAATAAAATGGGGTGGTAATGCCAAATTCACCAGAGAGTCCTAAAGGCCCGCAAGCAGCACAAAAATGGTACCTGAAAATAGACGGCGATTCTGTATTTGGCCCAGTCGACGTTCCCGCACTCCATTATTGGGCCGAACAGGGCAGGATAGCGCCCGGCCATCAACTGTCCAAAGATAAGCAAACATGGATTCCCGCGGAACAACTTGCCGATCTTAAAATGGAATGGATGGTCGTGTTCGACAACAACACTACGTACGGCCCCCTCAATATACACGCCTTGGCCGACCTTGTGCGCGACAAAAGCATCCCGGAAAACGCAAAGCTCCGTAACACCCGGACAAAGGAAAATTCAACCGTATCAGCCCAAAAAGAAAAAATCTTTATCGCACCCACCGCACCCGCACCGCCGGAGAAACCCAAAAAACCGATAACCCAGAAAAAAGAAGGAATATCATCCGGGGAAATCGATAATATCAAAAAACAACTCGCTGC
>JBHORK010000121.1:0-6119 GCA_042565725.1 Verrucomicrobiota bacterium | reverse complement strand
CCTTCGGCCATAGAGTTGTTCAGTCTTACAACAGTCTCTGTTTGCGCTGAGATTATCGCTGAGATAACAACGGCTGACAAGAAGATCACGGGCGCCGCCAGATGGCTGAAGGCGTCGAGGGTATATGTGGTAACGGTAACGAAAAAAGGCACAACCGGATCCTCCATTGAACACAAAATCCCCCTTCACACAGTGGTAAATCTCAGGGTTAAAGAGCCGGCAAATCTGCAGGAAAACATTGCCAAGGTAATGCGCGGTGACTACTCCACGCCGGTTTCGGCGCTTGAAAAGATAGTTGATAAATATGAAATGCTTGTACATGATGTGGCCGCGGCAGGTCCGCTTGCCAAATGTTATTTAAAGATGGGCAAGACGAGGGAAGCTTACAAGACGATTCAAAAGGTCCTGGAATCAAACCCTCGCGGGAAACTGGACGAGTTTCTTGGGCCGGTATACCTGGAAATTCTGCTTGCGCTTAAGAAATCATCAGAACTTGAAAAAGCGATCCAGGCAGCAATAGAGGAAGGAGGCAGGGGGCTGGCCGCGAAAGCGCAGATTATACGCGGTGATTTGTATAAACAGCAGGGTAATCTTGATGAGGCTCTTATTGATGGTTACCTGCGTACAGTCCTGCTTTTTGCCAGGGAAAAGGATGCTCAGCCGGAAGCTCTATATAAGGCCGTTAAATGCCTTGAAGATCTAAGAAGAACCGCAAATGCAGAAAAATTGAGAAAAAAACTTCTGGTCGAATACCCTCGAAGTTCCTATACTCAAAAAATAAAAATCGGGACATGATATACAGCATGTCCTGTGTCATTACCTTCGGCTACAGTCAACATGGATTTATATTAGCCAATTAATTTGATATTTAGAAAAAACACACAGAAAGGGAGTTGATACATGAAGAAACTGTTACTAGCAATCGTATTTCTCGGCCTGATCGTTATGATGGGGCTGGAATCCAATATTTACGCTCAGGATGATGGGGCTGCTGCTCCTGCTGCTGATCCTGCTCCTGCCGTTGCTGCCGACCCAGAAGTTGGAGCTGGAGCTATTGTCACTGAACACGGTGAAGCAGTGGCTCAGACTGAAAGTAAAAGGTCAGGCGGATTTTTCCATGTTATTATAGGTTCAGGGGCATTGGGAGTCATCCTCTGGCTCGCGATATTCGGGGCCGCAGGCACATTTGTATATTTTGCCGTTGATTGCGCAATTACCGTGAGGGCAAAAAAAATTATGCCGGATGCGCTAATCGCTAATGTCACCAACTCTATGGCCGAAGGTGATGTGCTCAAAGCTCTACAGAACTGCGAGAGTGAACCCGGGGCACTGGCAAATATTCTCACATCCGGATTCAGTCACGTCGAAGAAGGATTTGATGTCATCCAGGACTCAATTTCTACGGCAGCTGATCTTGAAACCGAGAAAATAATGCAGAAACTTACGTGGCTGTCGGTTATCGGCAACCTCGCACCAATGCTAGGTCTGCTCGGAACCGTCCAGGGCATGATTCTGGCATTTAAAACCTTAGGGTTGGGCGCACCCGACATAGGAGCACTGGCTACAAATATTTCACAGGCTCTTTACACAACAGCAGCTGGCCTGACTATTGCTGTACCATGTGTCGCGGTCTATTACACATTCAGAAATTCCGCCAACAGAATTATCCTCAAAATGGAAGCCATGACCATGGAGCTGATTAAAGACCTGCGTAATGTTGAAGTTGTGGAAGAATAATTCTGAATGGTTGAACCGTTCCACGCAGTTTTCAGCAAAGCGTGATGACTAGAGGAAGAATCAATGGCTAAACGAGCTCAGTTGGAAGGATGCGAGACAGACATGACGCCCATGATTGACGTCGTGTTTCAGTTAATCATATTCTTCATTGTTACTATAAAGCTTGATCAGGAAATTAATACTGATATTAAACTTGAAAAAGCACCGTACGGCCCGGCTATTGAAGGTCATCAAGATCCGTTTACTACCGAAATTGAAGTTGATAAGCGCGGCTGGATAACAATGCATAATGCCAAAATTTCAAAAAGCGCTTTAAGATCAATGCTTATAGCAAAATACCGGCGTATCGGCCGTGTCTTCCCGATATTGATCCGGGCAGACGCAAGAACAAAGCACAAGGATGTAAAAACTGTTATGGACATCTGCACGGATGCGGGTATGTGGAGAATAAATTTCGCGGCAATAAAAGTAAAGAAGACCAAATAGGAGACGCGTTCGGCGTGAAGAAAAAGAAACAGAGAAAACCGAGTGAAGCGGCAAAACTGGAAATGACACCCATGATTGATGTTGTTTTCCAGCTTTTGATCTTTTTCCTTGTGGCCCTTAAAGTAGAAGATATTCTTTCTCATCTCGATGTTTCACGCCCTGCCCCGGATCCTGAAGCCAAACCAGAAGAGCAGGTTGAAGACCTCCTTACTATTCTGGTCTATAATCACCGCGACCCGAGATTGCGCGGGGAAGGCTTCTCTCTTCAAGGCAGAAAGGTGTCGCTGAGAGAACTGGACAGACAATTATCCAAGCTGGCCTCGTTCAGCAAAAACGTATCAGTTATTATAAAATGCGAAGGAGATTCGCCCCATTCTAATCTGGTCAAACTCCTTGATATCTGCTCTAAGGCCGGCTTGAAAAACCTGTCCGTATTCAGCATGTAATTAGAGCCTGTTCGGAAAGGTTACAGGCTCTGAAATCCTAATATCTGAACTCTAAACCCCGCTGAAGCGGGGCAAATCCCGCGAAACGCGGGATAAATCCTAAACTTGCCATGCTTTAGCATGGTTTATCCCGCAAGGCGGGACAATATCAAATGAATAAAATCCCAAATTCAAAACAAAAATACGAGAAATGCGGAAGTTTTGAACATTCAGTCATTTGAATTTTAGATTTGTTTAGAATTTCGATATTAGATATTCGAGATTCCATCCGAAACCCTTTTCGGATGGGGTCTAATTAGTAATTTCCTGATTATCTAATAACGTTGATCTTTCAAACGTTATTTCTTTGTAACGAGATATATTATCTAAACAACATGTTTCTTAAGAGCAGGAGTTGAACTATGCCCGAAAAATTTGAAGAATTAGAGGTGCTGGAAGAGGAGTACATTCCTCAGGAACATAATATAATGGAGCTGTTTGAAGAGCTTTCGTTTGCCGAAAAATGGCGAAAGGTCTCGCACGGCCTGAAACAGCCCAAGGATTCAGGTGACTACAAATGGGCCCAACTGCAGATGATCAGACTGTTGGCGCCGGTATCAGCGGTAGTGGTGCCGTTTCTTGCCATCATGTTGCTCCTGCTGTTTGCCGCTATGGCGCCGCCACCGCAGCAATCAGTGGAAGTAACGATAATGGAGCCGGAAACAGTAGAAGAACTCGAGGACGTACAGGAATTAATAGAAGAGCCTCCTGAGCTGCCGGATATGGAGATAGATTACACCCCTGATGTTACAGTGGATAATGCTCCTCCAGCCCCCGACACGGATTTCAGCCCTAAGCCAGCGGAGTTCGATTCGGTGGCTATGGTCAAAAGCCCAATCATCATGAAAGGTATACTCGGGGCCCGGAACCCCGGCGCACGCGGTATGATGCTTGCAAAACACGGAGCCGGATTTACTGATGGCGCCGTTATGCGGGCATTAAGATGGCTCAAAAAGAACCAGAACGAAGATGGATCATGGGATAAAACCAAGCCGGCAATGACTTCACTTGCCCTGCTTTGTTATCTGGCGCATGGCGAGACACCGTCGTCGGAGGAATTCGGTCTGACTGTTAAAAAAGCTGTCCAATGGCTGGTTGATAACCAGACAGATGACGGTCATTTTAACGGGAAGGACAAACATGACTATAGCCATCCTATAGCGGCGTACGCGCTCAGTGAGGCGTCGGGCATGATAAAATTGCCGGAAATAAGGCAGGCCGCGGAAAAAGCCATAGCAGTGGTAGTTCAAGGCCTGCATCCGAGCGGCGGATGGGATTATAATTGCAAACAGAGCGGGCGTGATGACACCTCCTATATGGGCTGGTGCGCACAGTCGCTTAAAGCCGCGTATATCGCGAGACTGGATGTGCCAGGTATTGAAGCGGCGATGAATAAAGCAATAGACGGTTTTATGAAAAATCAGTCGCCAAGCGGTACGTTCGGATATACAGGAAAGGGAGGGAAGGGAGGACTGACCGGTGTAGGTACGCTTTGTATTCAGCTCATGGGCGGGGCGGATTCGGAGGCAGTAGCCCAAGGACTTGCCGCTCTTGAAGAAGCTACTTTCATATGGAGCAACGAGGCGGGCGATGAAAAAAAAGATGTTAAGGGAGGCAAATTCAATAAGAATTATTACTGGTATTACATAACTCAGGCCAAGTTTCATAAAGGCGGCGAAACATGGCGGGTCTGGAACAAACTGTTCGCGCCTGTCCTGGTCAGGAATCAAACTGTCATACGGAACGCTATAATGGGACCGAGCGGCAAGATGGAAGATATCGGATACTGGAACATGCTAAGAGGGCTGTCTGGTCACACCGACGGGGCAAAAGGTGATAATAAAGGCATAGGCGCAGATGTTATGAATACGTGTCTTGCATGTCTGCAGCTGGAGGTATATTACCGGTATCTGCCCACCTACATGAAACCCGATGAAATAGATTTTTCAAATGTGGACGACGGAGCTGGAGCCGATACAGGCGCCATTAAAGCTGAAGATATTAAAATTGAGATAGAGAATATCTAACAATGTCGAAAATTCGACACCGGATTCTTCTCCGTGTACAGCCTGGAATCCTCACCTCATGACAATCCACGCTCAAATCAGGGTTCTGTCTCCCAATGTTGCCAACAAAATAGCGGCCGGCGAAGTTGTTGAAAGACCAGCATCCGTTCTTAAAGAGCTTATCGAAAATGCAGCCGATGCCGGCGCAACCCGTATAGATGTCGAAATCAGCGCGGGCGGCCGGAAACTGGTTTCTGTCACGGATAACGGGCATGGTATGAATAAAGATAACGCCCTCCTCTCCGTTGAGCGTCATGCCACAAGCAAAATTAAAGACGTTGACGATATTGAAAAAATCAGCTCACTGGGTTTTCGCGGTGAGGCACTGGCGGCTATCGCATCGGTATCACGATTTCGGATAACCACATGTCTTGCGAAAGAAGATGCAGGGACCGAAATTACTATTACCGGCGGCAAGATTCTGGATGTTCGGGATATTGGATGTCCTGCCGGCACATGTATTGAAGTGCGAGACCTGTTTTTTAACGTACCGGCCCGCAGGAAATTTCTGCGCTCACATCAGACCGAGTTATCGCATATCAGAAGCACATTTATCGTCATGTCCCTTTCTGCTCCTTCTGTCAGTATGACCATGAAAGTGGATGGCCGCGAAACATACAGTCTGCCGGCCGGCAGTACACTGGAAGATCGCGTCGGTGACCTGTTCGGACCGGACTATCGGAAAAATTTAAGAAAATTGGATCACAAAATAAATGAAGTTGCCGTATCAGGTTATGTGAGCTTGCCGGCGGCCAGCAGGTCGGATCGTAATGAGTTGTATTTTTTTATTAACGGCCGCGCTGCAAGCGCGCCGTTACTGCATTACGCGTTAAAAGAAGGTTACCGAACACTTCTGCCCAACAACCGGCATCCATCGGTTTTTATCTTTCTCGAAATGGAGCCGGCCGTGGTGGATGTAAATGTGCATCCGACAAAGAAAGAGGTGCGTTTCCGGCATCCCGGTTCGGTTCGTGACGCAGTAATCGAAGCAATTCACAAAGCATTGAAATCGGATATGCCGGCCGGCACGTCAACAGGGTCATTTGAGCAGTTCCCGGGATCCGGAGGATCTGAGCCTCTCCGGCAACTTAAAATCGAAGATTTGCCCGCAATGCACACATTCAACATCGGCCATGAATTTTTCAAACAACACGCGCTCATGTGCAGCGTGCGGATCCATCATTACGTAACCATCCTCCGTCTCGAGCACTACATATAAATCGCCTATCTGTCCAATCACACGACAAAAGGACCAGGGGGAAATAAGGTTTTTGGTTTCAGGTTTTTGGTTCTTGGCTTGAGATTGCAGATCTTTGGTTTCCTGCTTATGTCCTCGGTTTTCCGC
>JBHORK010000120.1:0-6138 GCA_042565725.1 Verrucomicrobiota bacterium | reverse complement strand
ATCAAAGAGTATCGAAAAGGACATTGAAAAAGACCCGGAACAAAAAAATGATATATCGGTTACGGCAACTGCGGATGTCGGCGCAGTCGAATTGAAGAACTAAAAAAGTAGAGTTGAATTATATGAATAAAAAATATGCATTTCTCATTTTGGGTTTGATTGTTGTTTGTGCGGCGGCGCTGATAATAGGACGGCGTTGTATTCAAAGAGAACAGGTTCAATCGGGTGGATCAATGTCAGATCAGTCTTGTGATGTCATTGGAAAGGAACTCGAAGATTCATCGTTGACTGAATCTTCTGTGAAGATGCCCGCTAAAGGTGTGTCGGTTCTTGAATCTGCTCCTGCTCTTGTAGGTCGGGAAATGAAGTCTACTAAACTGAGAACAGTAGATTCTTTTAAGCCCGGCAGATTCCGTGATGATCTTCAGAAGTTGGAAGTTAAAACACGTGAGCGTGTGTTGCGGAAATTAGCAGAGGCAGGATATACGGGCGACGGCGAGTATATGACGGTTGATAAAGATGGGTTCATGACTTCCTCGCAGCCGATTCCTGCAGGTTTTAAGAAGGAGAAGACCGCTCTTATAGCAGCAAATGCGCCCGGCGGAGGCGGGGATGATGAAGGGATCACTGAAGGATATTCGCCTGTACCTGTTAATACACCGCCAGCCTATCACAGCCGTCCCGGCTCTCCTAATGTGGTTTATATTGATTTTAATGGCGGGCCTGTGGAGGGGACGTGGTGGAATACTGACAGAGGCATAGCACGTTGGGATATAATTCCTTATGATACGGATGGGGATACAAATACATTCAGTGATGCTGAGCAGGCTAACATGTACATGATATGGGAACGGTTGTCGGAAACATTTTCTCCGTTTGAGATAGATGTCACAACCGAAGATCCAGGGACTTTCGGTCCTACAGTCGGCCATATAATGATATCCGAGTGGCAGGATGCGGGTGGTCAGGATTGTCCGCATAACGGCGCCGGCGGCGTATCTCTGATCGATGTTTTCGGCAGAGCGGACTATGCGACACTCCAGCCTGCATGGGTGTCTCCTGATTGGGGAGCTAATGCCATAGCGGGAATGTCAGCCCACGAGTTTGGTCATAATCTCTGGCTGTATGATGATGGTCAGGGTGCTTTGCAATATTACGAAGGGCATTCAAGCCCCATATCCTGGTGCACAATCATGGGTGGCGGTAATAATCTTAATTTGAGGCATTGGTCAAAAGGCGAGTATTACAATGCGAATAATACCGAAGACGATCTTGCCGATATTTCGGGAGTGTTGGGATACAGGCTGGATGATCATGGTGATCGTAGACAAAATGCAACTCTAATGACTGTTTTTGGCCCTGAAATAAGCGCTTCAGGAGTTATAGAGCAGACTGACGATGAAGACGTTTTTGAGTTTGCTGCTTTGGCGGGGCCGTTTACTGTAACAGGCGCTCCCTATCGTGCAGCATCCGGGCCCTGGGGCGGAATGCTTGACATGATTTTAGAGTTAAGGGATAGCGGGGGCGGATTAATAACATCATCGAATCCATCTGCTGAAACAAGAGCATCTATATCGACAACCCTGCCTTCGGACGGGACATATTATCTTCATGTTCTGCCGACAGGAGTCGGCACACCGCTGAACAATCCGCCAACCGGTTATACGGTATACGCTTCTTTAGGTCAGTATACGCTTGCTGGAACCGTTACGGCATTTGTTCCTGAAATGGATGTTTCCGGCAATGGAGTAGAGATAGTCAATGGAGACAATACTCCTTCAGCGGTAGATGATACTGATTTTGGCGCGGGCGTTGTAAGCCATGTTTTTACCATTACCAACAGCGGACTGGATGTGTTGAATTTGACAGGAATACCTATAGTGCAGTTAAGCGGCAATACTGATTTTACCGTAACAAGCCAGCCGGGCAGCAGTACCATTGCGTCAGGGGGCAGCACAACAT
Organism: Verrucomicrobiota bacterium; assembly: GCA_042565725.1. GTDB lineage: Bacteria > Verrucomicrobiota > Kiritimatiellia > UBA8416 > JBHORK01 > JBHORK01. Next base: position 4,176 of record JBHORK010000120.1, on the reverse strand, counting down.
TTACTGTTCAATTTAATCCGTCGATGCCGGGCGAAATGTTAGCAGCAGTATCTATCGCAAATGACGATCACAATGAGAATCCGTATGGATTTACGCTCCATGGAATGGGGCTGGTTACGCCTGTTGTCAGCAGCAGCGCTGCGACGGGTATTGGCGGTCTCGACGCGACTCTCAACGGAAACTTGACTGATGGCGTGCAGGCTGATGTTTATGTGTATTGGGGTACGACCGATGGAGGAATTGATCCGGGACAATGGGACAATGTTGCAGTACTTTCATCTATGGGAGAGGGTTCGTTCAGTCATGATATCAGCGGTTTGAGTCTTGACACACTGTATTACTACAATTTTTACGCTGAGAATATTGCTGGTGTTGATTGGGCAGCATCGGGCAGTTTCACAACTCTGCCGGCACAAACCACTTTTAATGTCACATTTCAGGAAGGAGTAAACGGTTATTCCGGATGTGGTGACACTTATATATGCAAAAGCGGAGCGAATCCCTGTGATAGGCGGAGTTACGCGACAGCGCCAACCATGCTGGCCTCGGGCTGGCAGTACGGCACCTGAAGTGACTGCACCCGGTCTGCACGTGTTGCAGCCCTTTTTGACATTTCATCCGTTCCTGCAGGCAGTGTTGTTGAATCCGCTACATTATCGCTGTATGTCAAAACTAAGGTAAAAAACGATACGTTAGGAGTTCCGCAGGTTACTATAAATCGGATCACTCAGGCATGGGCTCCGGAGGAGGCTACTGGAAGGCTTAGAATGCAGACCCCTATTAGATTCTGGAGTTCGGAAGGTGGGAGTTTTGGCGACGCTCTCTATACCAATACCTGGGCCAGTGTCGTTCCGGGAACATGGCTTACCTTTTCTATTCCGCCTTCAGTTGTTCAGGCATGGGTAAATGATCCTGCAGTAAATTATGGGACTGTGGTTAAATTGACGAGTGACGCTGCTGACAAGACACAGCGATACATTGAGTTTGCGTCATCGGATGCTTTTAATGCTTCGATACGACCAAAGCTGGAAATTGAATTTGAAACACTCGTAAATATCAAGCCTTTTGCCAGCGTTATGATAAGTGACGAAAACATACTGCCTGCCGCAAGTGATATTGTTCTTAAAGCGGATGCATCTGATCCCGATGGAACAATTACTAACGTTGAATTCTATATTAACGGTCAGAAAAAAGGGGAAGATGCTACGGCTCCTTATACCTACGACTGGCTGAATACTCCTACAGGAACACGTACCGTTTATGTGAGGGCCTTTGATAATACCGGCGCGTTTAAGAATTCGGAAAGTGTTGTTTTTTCGGGAGGAAGCATTCTGTACAAGGCCGATATGGATGTTGATCCCGGCTGGTCACTTGGAGATCATTGGGAGTATGGTAAGCCTACGGGTCGTATTTTTTCTCCAACCTGCGGACTGTATGATCCTGACAGCGGTTATACGGGTGATAATGTTATCGGTAATAATCTTGACGGTCATTATCCCTCCTTCGATATTCCTGTATATGCAACAACTCCGGCTATTGATTGTACCGGGTTTAGGGACATGCGGGTAAGATATCGTTTCTGGCTTGGAAGACTTGGCGAGACAATGTTTATTGATCAGGCCCAAGTCTATTCCCTTGCAAGCGGGGTAAGCAATTACCTCTGGGGTACCGATTCGTTGGGTGATCTTGGTGGTGTATGGATAAGGAACGATGTGGTGCTTGGTTCCTTAACAGATAACCATTCAGATGTTAACGTCCGATGGACTTTAAATAGTGCTTATAGGTCGGGAACCTATTGCGGCTGGAATATTGATGACGTAGTAGTTTACGGCACACCTATTTCTCCGGTTGCCCGCCCGGAAATTAGATTAACGGGGAACGGCCGAATAATAGAAAATGGAGATACTCTTCCGCACGAAGAAAAAGATACGGATTTTGGCGGTGTGTATACAGGCGGAGATTCAGTTTCTCATGTATTGACCATACATAACGACGGGACGGTTAATCTTAATCTGAGCGGCAGTCCCATAGTTCAGTTAAGTGGTGATACTGCTGATTTTACGGTAATCAGTCAGCCTGGATCCTCTACTGTCGTGCCCGGCGGAAGTACATCCTTTACGGTAAAATTTGCGCCTACGGTTGTGGGGAGCAGAAGTGCAGTAATAACGATTGCCAATGACGACGCCGATGAAGCCCCGTATACCTTCGATATATCCGGGAGAGGTAATGTTTCAGAACCCGAGATGGCTGTGTCAGGGAATGAGCTTGAGATATCGGATGGAGATACTACTCCGTCAGCAGCCGATAAGACCGACTATGGAGATCTTTTCGTAGGTCTGTTTTACGACCATATCTTTGAGATTACTAACAGCGGAGGCGCGAATCTTGTTTTGAGCGGAACACCGGCAGTAGTAATAAGCGGTGACGCCGATTTTGCGGTGATAAGCCCGCCTGCAACGCCGATAACGCCTGGCAGCGGCACAAGTTTTACAGTACGGTTTACGCCGTCTACAACAGGAACGAGATCAGCCACTGTATCTATTGCGAATGATGACTCTGATGAGAACCCGTATACCTTCAACATACAGGGCGTGGGTGAGGCGATGGCCCCCGAGATAGCGGTAATCGGAGACGGCCATGAGATAACAGACGGCGATAACACACCGGATGCTGATGACGGCACTGAATATGGTGATGTAGCAGTAGGCCAGCCGTATGATCAGATATTTGTGATAACCAACAGCGGTGTTCTGGACTTGAGCTTGACGGGCACGACTACAGTGGTAATAAACGGTGATCCGGAGTTCAGTGTATTGAGTCAGCCGGCAACACCAATTGTTCCCGGTGGAAGCAGCGATTTTACCGTGAGATTTGTGCCCGCCGCAGCGGGAGTAAGAACAGCGGAGGTATATATAGCGAACGATGATTCAGATGAGAATCCATACACCTTTGCTGTACAGGGAGCCGGCCTTAATCTGCCGGTGGTCAGCAGCAGTGCGGCAACGGATGTTGGTGGTTACACAGCAACCCTGAACGGGACACTGGATGATGGGACAACGGCAGATATTTATGTTTACTGGGGAACAACACCGGGCGGGACAGATCCCGCTGCCTGGGGTAATACGGGTCTTCTTGCATCAGTAAGCGAAGGCGTGTTCACTTATCCGCTCGGCGGGCTGGATGTGAATACAACATATCACTTCATTTATTACGCGACGAATATAGCGGGCGGCGGCTGGTCGACGTCGGACAGCTTTACGACACTGTCCGTAGTGAGCGACTTCAAAATACACCGCGGCACGTTTGCAATGACTAATTATGGCCCTACAACGGTGACGCTGACCAACGGATACCAGTATACGCTGTCGACAAATTCCACGATATCGAACGCGTTTATCAGGACGGTAAACGCGCATAACAGTGCTGAGGGCATTGGCAGTGCTGATACAAGAAATGCTCTGGTCTGGATAGACAATCCTGAGAACCTTCTTACATCTGTGGATATCAAGCGTTTGAGATATCAAGAAGGCGGAGTGGACGTGTCCTGGGAGATAATAGAGTACGTGGGTGAGTCAGGCGGCGCCAACGAGCTGATAGTTCGTGACCAGGGGTATCTCGTTAAGCCTTCACCGCAGGTGACTGTCACCGGAGCGGTATGCAGCAGTATATCTGATACCAACAAGGTCATGGTATTTGTTACAGGTCAGTCGGAAAACAAAAAGAACATACCCGAAGCCGCCCGGAATACTGCGGAGTTAAATTCCAGTAAAGAGCCGGTATTTACCTGTCAAACCAACAGCAATGGAAGCAGGCTGAGTTATGCAGTGGTAGAATTTACCGGGGCCAACTGGAGTGATGTACAGCGTGTGGAACACGCTATGGTTGCACTGGATACGGATGAGACAGAACCTATAACAGCAGTAAATACGAACAGAGCATTTATGCATGTACAGGGCAGAACCAGTTCAAAGCATGTACAGGGCGCTCAGGTATGGTTGAATTCAAACGATGTTACATTCCGCCGTGATGATGCAGGTTTGGCAGACTTGGTATTGGTGGCATGGGTAGTGGAGAACCTTGAAACCGATCCATCAGCGGCGATGAAGGTGCAGCATATACGTAATACGCGTGCGAAGGGCGCTGGAATTGCTCCTGACACCTGGACAGAACCGATAA
>JBHORK010000011.1:0-54804 GCA_042565725.1 Verrucomicrobiota bacterium | reverse complement strand
TATGGAAGTAATCACAGCCCAGTCCGGCGAGGAAGGAATTGACCTGCTTGCGTCGACACCAATTGATCTGCTTATATCCGATGTGCGTATGCCCGGTATGTCAGGGGAAGAGGTCGTGCAAGCTGTTCATGAGGCGCACCCTGAGCTTCCCGTGGTACTTATTACCGGCAAAGGTGACATCAAATCGGCGGTAAACGCAATGAAGCTTGGAGCATTTGATTATGTAATCAAACCTCCGGAAGAATCTGAGCTTCGGCTGATTACAGAAAGAGCTTTAGAACATTCCAAACTTCAGCGCGAAAACAAATTTCTACGCGCCGAACTTTCGGCAGGCGGCATGTACGGCGAGCGTTTGATCGGCAGAAGCCCGAAAATGCTTGAAGTCTTTGATATCATAAACCGTGTCGCGAGCACCGACAGCACCGTACTCATCACGGGAGAAACGGGAACAGGAAAGGAACTTGCAGCACAGACAATACATTATAAAAGCCGCCGCGCTAATCATCCGCTTGTAGCTTTGAATTGCGCATCCCTTAACCCTAATCTTATAGAGAGTGAACTCTTCGGCCACGAAAAAGGCGCTTTTACCAGCGCGGCAACCACCCGGCGCGGGCGTTTTGAAGACGCGGACGGCGGCACGCTGTTTCTGGACGAAATAACAGAAACAAACATTGAGTTTCAGGCCAAACTTCTGCGAGTCCTTCAGGAAGGTGAATTTGAGAGACTGGGTGGAAACAAAAAAATCAGCGTTGACGTGCGCCTGCTGGTTTCAACAAACAAGAATCTTGAGCAGGAAGTAAAATCAGGAAATTTCCGTGAAGATCTCTTTTATCGTCTTAAGGTCATACCCATACACCTGCCGTCTCTGAAAGAAAGGCGGGAAGACATCAAATTGCTGGCCGCTCATTTCGCAGAAACCTACAGCAAGAGATACAGGGACAAGGCCTGTACAATTGCCGTAGACGGACTGGATTACCTGACAGCTCTGGAATGGAAAGGTAATGTACGGGAATTGCAGCACACAATTGAACGGGCAGTTGTACTTTCGCAAAACGATTCTCTGAAACCAAACGACTTCATCAGCTTTAATACAGAGGAAAAAGCAAACCAGACTGATCAGACTCTTAACAGCATCATTGAAGAGAAAACTCGTGAACATTTGATAGAAACACTTAATCGAACCGGCTGGCATAAGAAACAGACGGCGAACATCCTGGGCATCGACCGCGTTACACTTTACCGCATGCTGAAAAAATACAGTATAGAGAAGTAAACCAACACATTTTTAATTTTTCAAGCCACAAACTGATCCGCCATGACAAAAGTCCTTACTTCTTTCTCTCTTCTTTATACCAACATTTGTACACTCATACAGTCACGGCAGATTTCAGACATTATACTCTATGGCATAACTCGCCGGGGACGGCGATGTAAACCGCAGGAGGAATTTCGCTTCCCGAGCTTGCGAGGGATTTGAAAATTGGATCGGCAGATTGCTGTTGGCGCAAGGCGCCGCGTTCCGATGTATACTCTTGGTATTCAAGGGACGCGGGAACAACGCGACAACAGCGAAATGCAGGTTCAATTCTCAAACGAAATTCCTCCTGCAATTTCCTGCAACAATCCTAATGCAAAACAGAAAGAAGTACATAACTACGAAAACCACGGAATAACCAAAAACCAAACTTACAATATCAGCATGCAATCCCCATAACTGTAAAAACGATATTCCTTCTCTATCGCTTCAGCATATGCCCGCAGGATCGTTTCTCTATCAGCAAACGCGCTAACCATCATTATCAAACTGGATTTCGGCAAATGAAAATTAGTCAACAGAACATCCACAACCTTGAATTCATAAGGCGGATAGATAAAGAGCGAACTACGGCCTTCATATTCAACAACAGAACCATGTTCAGCCGCTACAGTTTCAAGTGATCGCACAGTTGTTGTGCCTACGGCCATAACTCTCTTGTTTGCTTTGCGCGCATTATTGACAGCTTTAACAGCCTCTTTACTGATAACATATCGTTCCTGTTCCATTACGTGATCTTCAACTGAATCCGTTTTGACAGGTTTAAATGTTCCCGGTCCGACATGCAGTGTTACGGCGGCTTTGCTCACGCCACGTTTTTCAAGCATTTCAAATAAATCCTGTGTAAAATGTAACCCAGCGGTAGGAGCCGCCACAGCGCCGGAATTTTTGGCATATATCGTTTGATATCTTTCTTTATCGTAAGGCGTGAAGCGTGAAGCGTGAAGCGTATCTCGTTTAATATAAGGAGGCAGGGGTGTAACTCCTTCATCTTTTAGGATTTCCAATACCGGTCTATCCCCCGTCAATTTAACTGAAATCTTCCCTCCTCCCATAACATCTACTATCTCACCTTTTAGCTTATCCCCGGCAAGCGAAAGCATCATCCCTGCCTTTACCTTCCTTCCAGCTTTGCACAAACAATTCCAAAGAGAAACCTGAGGGATGAAACCTGAAACCTGAGTTTCTTCTCCTTCTGACTCCTGACTTCTGACTCCTGACTTCTGGAACTGCTCCACAAGGAGCAGTTCCACTTTCCCTCCGGTATCGGATCTATGACCGAAGATTCTTGCCGGAATAACGCGCGTATCATTAATAACCATCAGATCGCCCGGCTCAAGATATTCCGGCAGATCGGATATATGTTTGTGTTCGAACTTCGCGCTGTCACGATGCACAACCATCATGCGTGACTGTGATCTTTCAGGCAGTGGTTCCTGGGCAATGAGCTCGAGAGGAAGGTTGTAATCGAAATCTGATGTTTTCATTTTTTTGACAGGATCTACAGGATGTACAGGATATAATACGAAGCAAAAGAGGATTTAATTCTGTAAGACAATCCTGTTGATCCTGTTGATCCCGTCTAAAATTCTTCTTCACTCGCCGATGATTTTTACCAGCAATCGTTTTCTTCGTTTGCCGTCAAATTCACCGTAAAAAATCTGTTCCCATGGTCCGAAATCGAGTTTGCCGTTTGTTACAGCAACAACAACTTCTCTGCCCATGATTGTGCGTTTGAGATGCGCGTCTGCATTATCTTCAAACCCGTTATGCGCGTATTGAGCATAGGGCTTTTCAGGGGCCAGTTCTTCAAGCCATTTTTCAAAATCCTGATGCAATCCGCTTTCATCGTCGTTAATAAACACTGAAGCGGTGATATGCATTGCGTTTACCAGAACAAACCCTTCCTTGATCCCGCTTTCGTTAAGACATTGCTCTACTTCCGGGGTGATATTGATAAATTCTCTTCTCTGCCTGACCTCAAACCACAATTCTTTCCTGTACGATTTCATTCTTGTATTCCTTTAGCTCGCTTGGGGTCAGGCCGTTGAATTCCCCCCTTACCCTTTAAATTACAAGGCCAGACCCCGTCTCGCTTGTGCTCACTCATATATCGCTGATCATCAGTTTTCTGCAAGATTTTGAACTTCCAACATCGAACACTCAACATCGAACTTCGAAGTCCGAATTCCTTTCAATGTTGAACGTTGGATGTTCAATGTTCTCTTAACTTAACTCCTGCCAACCGCCCTCATCCCTCTCTTTTCTGCTCTCTTTGTTTCATCATTCATAAATTATTGTTTATCGTTTTCTTCAGCTGTCCAACACCTGCATATCGCAGAGCTTCCTATACCGGCCACCCGAATTATAAAGTTCGTCATGAGTCCCGCGCTCAATTATTTTCCCTTTCTCAATAAGAAGGATCAGATCCGCATGCCTTACAGTGCTTAACCGATGCGCTATCGCAAAAACGGTACGATCTTCCATTACATGCGCTATGGCCTCCTGAACCAGTCGCTCAGTTATTGTGTCCAACGCACTGGTAGCTTCATCCAGAATCAATATCGGCGGATTTCTCAGAATGGCACGAGCTATAGCGATACGCTGACGTTCGCCACCGCTTAAAACAAAGCCTTTCTCGCCGCAAACACGATCATAACCATCGGGCTCCGCCATAATAAACTCATGCGCATTGGCTTTTTTTGCGGCATTCACAACCTGTTCACGCGTAGCATTTTGTGTTCCGTAAGAAATATTATTAAAAATTGTATCGTTAAATAAAATTGTTTCCTGCGTAACCACTCCTACTAATTTTCGAAGCGAAGCAATTCTTATTTCACGCAGATCAATACCATCCATTAAAACACTGCCTCGCACGGGATCATAAAACCTGGCAAGCAGATTCGCTAATGTCGTTTTTCCGGAGCCGGTCTCGCCAACTACCGCAACAACGCTTCCTTTAGGTATCGCAAAGGACACATTATCAACAGTCAAATTGCCGTATTCTTCATACCTGAACTCCACCGAATCAAAAACAACACTTTTTTCAAAGTTTTCTATTTCAACTGGATTTTTTACTTCTTTTAACGCCGTATCTATATCCATAGTTGCAAATATTCTGTCAAGCGCTGCGGCTCCTCTTTGAAGCTCCGAATTTATTCTTGCAAGCTGTCTTAACGGACGATAAGCGATAACCCCGGCAAGACCTATCGGGATAATATCTGAAAGCTTTACACCTCGCATATAACATACAGCCAGGAGTCCTCCCGCAAGAACAATGGCCACCGCTTCCATAAGAGGACTCATTAACAACTCTGCTTTCATCGCTTTAATCATTGTCCGGAAATAATTCTTGTTCATGTCCTTAAAATGTTCCAGCTCGCGTTTTTCCATATCAAACGCCTTGACAACCTTCACTCCCGTGAAATTCTCATGCATTCTTGAGACAAGAATGGATATGCGCTCAAGAGACCTCTTCGCATATCTTCTCACATAACGGCCCAAGACAATAATGGGAATAACCAGAAGAGGAAACGCGATAAAAATTGAGCTAATGAGCCCAAGCAATCCTCGTTCAACAGAAAGAATGACAACAGATAAGACCGCAACAACAATTTCCAGCGGTGCTCTGGAAACATTACTGATAGTCGCGGCCAGTACCCGTTCAATAATAGTAGTATCGTTCGTGCATCTGCTTATAAGCTGTCCTATATCACATTTTCCAAAGAATTTGAGCGACTGAGAACCAAGACTTTCAAATAAATCGTCACGCAAATCTCGAACTATACGGGCCGCAACCCAACGCATGCAGTAACGATTGAGATAAACTGTGAGAGAACGGAATGTTACAACGACAGATATAATCAGGAGCAAAACAAACATAAATTGCAATGTTATGCCGCCACCATCTTTATCCTCTATTTCCACACCTATAATTTCTGCTGCCTTTTCAATATTTCTATAGGTACTGTTTTTCTTTGAATCTTCCGTGATATTCTCAGAGTCAACATTTTGAGAGATCTCGGTACCGTCGGACTCAAAAGGTTTCAGGGCTTCGCGACAAAGTTGCAGCAGGCTGAAAATAGTGCTTGCAGCCAGAAGTCCGGCTATAACACCTATTATTGCCCTGGCCTTATAGCGCAACAGGTATCTCTTCAAGCGTTTGTAGGATTGCAACCCGGTATTGTCGGAATGGTTCATTATTGCCCTAATGATTCCAGATAGCGTTCTGCTTCAAGCGCGGCCATACAGCCGGAACCGGCTGCGGTCACAGCCTGCTTGTAGGTGTGGTCCTGTACATCACCGGCCGCAAAAACACCCTTAATATTTGTACGAGTATTAACCGCAGCAATAAAGCCTTTGTCATCAAGTGTTATCTGCTCTTTAAAAGGAGCTATATTAGGCGTATGGCCAATTGCCATAAAAACACCCGCAACAGGCAATTCGGAAATTTCCTGTGTTTTAACGTTTTTCAATCTCAAGCCGGTCACTTCGTTTTTATCTACATCGAGAACTTCGTCTACTACGGTATCCCATATGATATCGATTTTCTTATTCTCTTTCACGCGGTTTGCCATTATTTTGGATGCCCTGAATTGATCACGTCTATGGATAACCGTAACTTTGGAACATAAACGAGAAAGAAACATTGACTCCTCCATGGCACTGTCTCCTCCTCCGACAACTGCTACATCTTTATCTCTGTAAAACGCGCCGTCACACGTTGCACAGGCAGATACTCCGCGTCCCATAAGCTTTTGCTCCGATTCAATTCCAAGATACCTGGCATTGGCTCCCGTGGCGATAATCACCGACATTGCCTGTACTATTTCCTTATTTGACAGTGTAAGATCCAAAGGGTTTTTCCCAAAGTCACATGAAATAACTTCTTCGGAAATATATCTTGCCCCGAACCGTTCAGCTTGTTTTCTCATTTCCTGAACCAGAGAAGTGCCGTCTATGGATTCGGGGAACCCCGGGTAATTTTCTACTTCGGTGGTGGTAGTAAGCTGACCGCCCGGCAGCATTCCCTCAACAACAAGCGGGTTCAAACCGGCCCTGGCAGTATAAACAGCAGATGTCAGGCCGGCAGGCCCCGAGCCCACTATAATAACCTTTTCCATACTCAACCTTCTTTCATTTTTCATACAGGATGTACAGGATTAACAGGATATTCAATCTTTTATATCAAAAAAACTCGAGCATTCAGGTTTTCGCTGAATATTCGAGTCTTTATTTCTGTAACCTGTAACCTGTAACCCGCGTGGACGCTTACGTATACCTTATCACTTCATCAACTGTTGTGTAACCATCCAGTATATTCCGTATGCCATCTTCGCGAAGTGTTCTCATTCCCAATTCTACTGCTTTATTTTTTATAACAAGAGTAGGTTTTCGTTCATTGATCATTTGTCGGATCGGCTCGTTTAACGCCAGATATTCATAAATACCTCTGCGTCCGGAATAACCGGTATCATTGCAGGTTGGACAACCTGTTCCATAGTGAAAATCTCTGTCTCCTATTTCTTCGCGGGTAAGGCCCAGATTCTCCATAATTTTGTCATCAGGTTTATACGCTGTTTTACACTTTTCACATACTGTCCGAACAAGGCGCTGACCCAGTATAGCTTCAATAGTTGAAGACATGAGGTATGGCTCAACTCCCATATCAATCAAACGGGTAATAGCTCCGGAAGCATCATTCGTATGAAGGGTGCTAAAAACAACGTGACCCGTCAGCGAAGCCTGAACAGCAATTTGCGCCGTTTCAATATCTCTAATTTCTCCTACCATCATGACATCCGGATCCTGACGCAGAAAAGCTCTCAACAACCTATCAAAAGTATTCCCTGTGGCTTCATTAACAGGCACCTGAATAATGCCCTCAATATCGTATTCGACAGGCTGTTCAGCTGTTAACAGTTTTCTTTCTATTGTGTTAATGCGCCTGAGCCCGGAATACAGAGTTGTTGTCTTTCCAGAACCGGTGGGGCCGGTAATAATAAGAATTCCATTCGGTTTACTAATGTCTCGCACATATGACTGATACACGTCCTCCGGCATTCCCAGGTTCTCAAGTTCCAGGGAAACCACACTGCGATCAAGAACACGAAGCACAACGCTTTCTCCGAATTGAGTAGGCAAAGTGGATACACGAAGGTCTATCTGTCTTCCTCCAACAGAGAGCTGAATACGACCATCCTGCGGGAGTCTGCGTTCAGCAATATTAAGACCTGACATCACCTTTATACGTGAAATCAGCGGAAGCGCAAGCCGCCTTGGCGGCGGCGCCATTTCATAGAGGGCGCCATCCACACGATATCTGATTTTGAATTCTTTTTCGAATGGTTCGAAATGTATATCCGACGCACGATCATTCACAGCCTGGTATAACACAAGATTTACAAATCTGATAACGGGAGTAGATCCGGCCGCCTCTTCAATATTTTTCTCATCTTCTTCATCACCTATAGTCAGCGTATCAATTTCTTTTATTTTTGATTCCAAATCGGTGAGCATATCTTTAACCGCATCACTATCGTCCCCATAGAATTGATTGATGCAGGTTGTGACATCCCCTTTTCTGGCCAGAACGAACGACACATCACGGTTAAGAACAAACATAAGTTCATCCATTACCTGCGGCGTAATCAGATTACATACAGCGAGTTTAACGGTATTCCCTTCTATTTCCACAGGCACAATATTATACATACGCGCCATGCTTGCCGGTATATTATGAATTGTTTCAGGGGGAATATCGGTGGCCGGCAGATTGACTACAACCGTGCCGAGATACCCGGCAATAACCTCCAGAAGCTGATCCTCCGTCAGAATATCCATGCTGACAATTATATCTCTAACAGGCTTACCGCTATCCGTTTGCTCAGCTTCAATCTCACTGGCCTGTTCTGCCGAAATGATCCCATTCTCTATAACAATTTCAAGAAGCGGATCAGAATATTGAATATCTTCCATAACCAAATCTACCTTTTCTTACTCTTACCGCTCAGTTCCTGGAGTTTCTGAACAATCGAATCCGGGTCCTGAGATTTAGTAATAAGATCTTCGTACCGAATCTGCCCAGCTTGATAAAGAGCCATGAGATGCGCATCCAAAGTAATCATTCCGTGTTTTGCGCCTGTTTGAATATCAGAAGTTATACGAAAAGTCTTATTATCTCGAATAAGAGCCTGTATTGAAGGTGTTGAAATCATAATTTCAAACGCGGCTACCCGGCCCGGTTTGTCAGCCCTCACAAGAAGCAGCTGCGAAATAACAGCCACAAGCCCTACCGCAAGCTGTGTTCTAATCTGAGACTGCTGGTTTGTAGGAAACGCGTCAACTATCCGGTCTACTGTTCTGGCTGCGCCGGTCGTATGCAAAGTAGCAAAAACAAGGTGTCCGGTTTCCGCCGCAGTAATGGCAGCTTCCATTGTCTCAAGATCCCGCATTTCACCTACGAGAATGACATCCGGGTCCTGGCGCAATGCTCTTCTGAGCGCCTCTTTGAAATCAGGCACATCCACCCCGATCTCACGCTGGGTAACCAGTGACTTTTTATGACTGTGATAATATTCGATAGGATCTTCAACGGTAATAATATGGCAATCACGCTGAACATTAACCACATCCAACATACTTGCCAGAGTAGTCGATTTACCGGAGCCGGTAGGCCCTGTAACAAGAACAAGTCCACGTGGCTTGAAAAGCAGCTCCTTAACTTGCGGCGGCAATCCTATTGTTTCCAATGTCAGCAGTTCATTAGGAATCTGACGTAAAACAATACCGATATTGCCCTTATTCTTCAATACGCTTACACGAAAACGCGCTGCCTCACCAAACCCGAAACCAAAGTCCGTCCCTCCTCCTACTCTCACTTTCTGCTGGTGATCAGGAGATGTAATACTCTTCATTAACCGCTCGGTATCCTCAGGCTTAAGCGGCGGCGCATCAAGAGGCTGCAAGGCTCCTCTGATACGGAGCACAGGGGGTGATCCAACATTCAAATGCAGATCAGAAGCTGCCTCATCAACTGTCAGTTGAAGCAGTTCATTCATTTCGATTGTAGCAGTATTTTCATCGCTCATCAGTCAATATCTCCCATTGTTACTCTCATAACTTCATCGAGAGTTGTTATACCTGCTGCAACTTTTCGCAATCCATCTTCGCGTAGAGTTCTCATGCCCATTTCTCGTGCTCGTTCACGCAAGTAAGAGGACGAAACCTTTTCAAAGATCATTTTCTGAATCTCATCGTTCAGCAAAAACATTTCGAATATCCCTTTCCTGCTGTGATAGCCGGAAAGAGTACACTTACTGCAGCCCCTGCCTTTGACCATCTGCACATCGGTAAAATGCTCAGACCCGGCCCCCAGCATCTGCAGTTCGTTTGGAGTGGGTTCGTATGGTTCTTTGCAGTGTTCGCAGATACATCTTACAAGACGCTGAGCCATAACCGCCCTCACCGAAGAAGCAACAAGGAACGGCTTGACACCAATGTCAAGCAATCGCGTTATGGCGCTGGGCGCATCATTTGTATGCAAAGTACTTAACACGAGATGTCCGGTTAACGAAGCCTCAGTTGCGATATTAGCCGTTTCTTTGTCACGAATTTCTCCGATCATTACGATATTCGGGGCCTGACGCAATATAGAGCGAAGCGCTGCCGAAAAAGTCATGCCTATATCTTCATGAACCTGCACCTGGTTTATGCCTGACATCTGATATTCAACAGGATCCTCGACTGTAATAATTTTACGGTCGGGACGATTTATATATCCAAGACAGGCATAGAGGGTAGTCGTCTTGCCGGAACCGGTAGGCCCCGTAACAAGCAAAATGCCATCCGGCAAACCAATAAGACGTTCAAAAGTCTGCTGATCGTCAGCAAAGAAACCCAATTTGGGCAAACCCAGGGCAAGATTCTGTTTATCCAGAATTCTCATCACAATGCTTTCGCCGTTATTAGAGGGAACACTTGAAACACGAAGATCGAGTTCACGGCCAAGAATATTAACCTGTATTCTTCCGTCCTGCGGTATGCGTTTCTCGGAGATCTTCATGGATGCCATAATTTTCACACGGCTTATAATCGCAGATTTAAGACGCGAGGGTGGACTATCTACTTCATGAAGAACACCGTCTATGCGGTAGCGCACTCTGAACCGCTTTTCCAAAGGCTCAAGATGAATATCGGAGGCACGGTTCCGAAAAGCTTCCAGGATAATCAGGCTGACAAGTTTTATGATCGGAGCGTCGGAATCCGTCGCATTAGCATCTTCCGCTATGTTATCTGTCCCGGCCATTTCCACATCTACCGTGTCATCCGTAATCTGATCGAGCATCCCTATGGATGATTCAGCAGCGTAATATCGTTCCAGGGCCGACTGCACTTCATCTCTAGGCGCTATAACACCCTCAACATTACATTTCAAGACATACCTTAGAGTGTCCAATATGTCAAAATTTAGAGGGTCACTCATGGCAACAGTAAGAACATCTTCACTCTTGTATACCGGAACAACATGGTAGCGCCTGGCAATATCCGGAGGCACAAGTTCACAAATTTCCGTCGGAATATTCTGACCGGCAATGGATATCACTTCCATCCCGAACTGATTGGCAATAGCACCGAGAATATCAGCTTCTGTAAGAATATCATTCGCCAAAAGCGCATCAACGACGCTCATCCCGTCCGGTTCAATGGCAGCTCTGATCTCTTCCACCTGCCCAGATTCCACAATCCCATTTTCGAGGAGAATTTCGAGAACATATTCGTCGTTAGTAGTCATGACTCTTTTATTTTATTTTTTCAGGAAGTCGACTGTTGAATGATTTTCACTAAACCTGAAGTGTAAAGATTAAAAACGAAAAAGCAAGCTTCAAAGAGGAATTTGCGTTGCAAAAGCAAATTCGTGAAGCGTTATTCGTGAAGCGTGAAGCGGAAAACTGCAAAAAAAACGAGATACGCTTCACAAGACACGAAATCGGGTTAACTGGCAATATGAACTGGTGCAATAAGCGGGTTAAGAAAGTTTTTTCTCAAGCAATTCCACCACCAAACGGGGATTTGCTTTGCCTTTACTCATCCGCATTACCTGCCCGACAAGAAACTTGGCCGCCGTCTTTTTTCCGCTTCGATAATCTTCAACCGATTTCGGATTATCAGTCATTGCTTTGTCTACAAATTCCTCAATGGAATCGTGATCACTGACTTGAGAGAGTCCTTTTTCGGATATTATTTGCTTCGGATCCCCACCTTTATCGAACATAATCGTGAACACCTGTTTGGCGCTTGTAGAATTCAGTGTATTGTCATCAACTAATTTCACAAGTTCACTTAATTCCTCAGGTGATATAGGAACTTCACTGATTTTTATTCCCTTCTCCGAAAGCAAGCGCATCATTTCCGTCATAATCCAGTTAGAAACAGCTTTCGGATTACTTGAGAGACACGCGCAGGCTTCGAAGTAATCCGCCGTCTCCATATCTGCGCAGAGAACACCGGCATCATATTCCGGAATCTCGTATTCTTTCATTAAACGCTGACGGCGATTGCGCGGCAATTCCGGAAGTTTTTGTTTCCATTCCGCCACCTGATCCCGCGAGAGAATAACAGGCGTTAAGTCAGGCTCAGGGAAATATCTATAATCATGGGCATACTCTTTAGAACGCATTGCACTGGTAACACCCGAGTCAACATCCCATCGCCGTGTTTCCTGGTCTATGGCACCACCCAACTCCAAAACCTCGATCTGCCTCGGTATTTCATATTTCAAAGAATTCAATACTCCTTTAAATGTATTCAAATTCTTTATTTCCGTTTTTGTTCCGAATTCCTTCTGTCCTTCAGGTCTAATGCTGCAATTTACATCACAGCGAACATTACCCTCTTCCAGATTGCACTCACTCACACCGGCATAAAGAAGAATCTGTTTAATGGCCAGAAGATAAGCAAATGCCTCTTCAGGTGAGTCAATATCCGGTTCAGAGACAATTTCCATCAAAGGAATGCCGGCTCTATTAAAATCAACGCCACTAAAGCCGCCGAAATGGATATTCTTGGCCACATCTTCTTCAAGATGAATACGGGTAACACCTACACTCTTCATCCTGCCATCAGTCTCTATGTCAACAGAACCACCCAGACACAAAGGTTTGTCATACTGTGATATCTGATAATTTTTAGGCATGTCAGGATAAAAATAACTTTTGCGGTCAAATTTGCTATACTCACTTATTTGCGAGCCTATCATCAGTCCGGTCATTACAGTCAATCGGATAGCTTCCTCATTCATCACCGGCATCACTCCGGGATAGCCGAGGCATACCGGACAAACATGAGTATTAGGAGACGCACCAAACCCGGTACTGCATGCACAGAACATTTTAGATCGCGTTTTGAGCTGCACGTGAACTTCAAGACCAATTGTTGTTAAGTAATTCATTTATTTGTATCTCGCCTGCCCCGTGTTTATCACCGGGGTGAAGCGTATCTCGTATTTCGTTCTTCGTTGTCCCGTAACCCCTATCTCTCTCCTATGTTTCCTTGGTCAAGTCCTGATTTAAAGTTGTCACTTTGACCTCATTATTTTGTTATATTCACCTTAGCCAAATTAAATCCCCATCGAAATCGCTATCGGGATCGCTATCGATTCCGCCTCCGTCGTTTTGCCATTGCCTTAGGAAATATTCAGAGAATCACAGTACGATAAATATTCAGTTTTCCGCATCCCGATCCCATATTTTTTCGATTTGGATACCGATTTCGATACCGATTTGGGTCAAATCCTTTATTCTCTCCCCTTCATCATTTAAAATCTTTTCTCTCTACTCTCTATCCCCTGCTCTTCTCATAAGCGTGGCCTACTCTTAAGATATTCTCTTCTTTGAAAGCTGGACCTAGTACCTGCAGGCCTATCGGCAAACCCTTTGATGTTAATCCGCATGGAACAGAAAGCCCGCATATGCCGGCCAGATTGGCCGGAACTGTAAAAATATCACCAAGATACATCTGTAACGGATCCTCGATTTTCTCTCCTAACCGATATGCTGCTGTTGGCGTAACAGGAGTTATCAACGCGTCACATTTCCTGAAAGCTTCCTGAAAATCGTTCTTGATCAACGTGCGGACTTTTTGCGCAGACAAGTAATAAGCATCATAATAACCGCTACTCAGCACATACGTGCCGAAGATTATACGCCTTTTGACCTCCGGCCCAAAACCCTCGGCGCGTGTTTTGCAATACATATCAATTGGGTTCTCAGCTTTCTTAGCCCTTAACCCATAACGAACACCATCAAATCGAGCAAGATTGGCAGATGCTTCCGCTGTCGCAATAATATAATATGCTGCAATAGCATATTCAGTATGTGGCAAACTGATTTCAACAATCTCCGCACCGAGATTTTCGCATTGTTTAACCGCGTCTTTTACGGTGTGTTCTACTTCCGAATCCATTCCCTTAATAAAATATTCACGCGGCAGTCCAAGTTTCATACCACTAAGACTTTCTTCCAAAATGGAGGTGTAATCCGGAACAGGAATTCTGATGGATGTTGAATCTCTTTCGTCCCAGCCTGCGATTACTTGAAGCAGCAAAGCGGCATCTTTTACATTTTTTGAAAGAGGGCCAATCTGGTCAAGAGACGAGGCATACGCCGTAAGCCCATACCTGGACACACGACCATAGGACGGTTTCAAACCAACACAACCGCAAAACGCTGCAGGCTGACGAATCGAGCCGCCAGTATCTGTACCAAGCGCAATTATAGCTTCATTCGCACTTACGGCTGCAGCCGAACCACCGCTTGAACCACCGGGCACATAGTCTGTGTTTTGAGGATTCTTTGTAATTTTGAAACCTGAATTCTCTGTACTGGAACCCATGGCAAACTCATCCATATTGGTGCGCCCGAGCAACACAGCTCCCTCGGCCCTAAGTCTGGCAATAACTGTAGCATCATAAGGAGAAACATATCCCTGTAGAATACGGGAAGCACACGTGCAAGGCTGCCCTTCAACATTTAAAACATCTTTCACTGCAACAGGAACCCCGAGCAACGAACCCTTACATCCTTTTTGCCGCACTTCATCTGCCGCTCTGGCCTGACGCAAAGCATCTTTTTCATCCAGTGTAAGGTAAGCTCCGATTGTGCCATCACACGCTTTGATTGTTTTGATCAACGCACCGACAAGATCTTCGGATGTGACTTCGCCGCTATCCAGCAACGCCAGCGCATCATGTACTGTTATGTTTTTTATATCCATCGCTCAACAACCCGTCACAGGACTAACCAACGTTTCATCAATAAATCGCAGCAAAATGATCATTTCCCTTCTTTGAACACCCAATATTCAACAAGGAATATCCAATGTCCAACGGCTAACTCGTCCATTTCTTCTCGTTCTTCTTCCTTTATTCAGCGCTTTAGGGTTCTCCATAGCCAGGAGCAATAGATGTTCCGCTCCTCAGAATTTATGAACAGATATATTTACCCGCTTTTGTTTCCTACAAGGCTTCGTAAAACTTGATAACCCTGACAGCATAGCAAAGTCAATGAAGTGGTTTTGTAATTTGCATTCTCTTTCCTTCTTCATTGGAAATTCCTTGTTGGCTGTTGGATATTCATCTTCCCCTTTATTCTTTCATTCAACCATCAACCATTAACCATTCCCATAGCATTTATTCTATTATCTGCGGCACTTTGAATTGACTCTTTATATTCGCAGGCGCATTCTCCATTACTTTTTCATGGTCAAGCCCCGGCTTGACTTTGTCTTCACGAAATACATTCTGAACTGAAACAGCATGTGAAGTAGGCTCCACCCCATCCAAATTCAACTCGTTAACCTTTTTTACATAACCTACAATCTCATCAAGCTGATTTTGAAATTTATTTATTTCATCACTTGTCAACTCCAGCCTGGCGAGATTAGCCACATAGCCTACATCTATCTTGTCAACTTCCTGTTTTTCTTTATCAGGCATAACGGATTCCTTTAAGACTCATTATCAATCAATAACAAACAGTAATCGGATAATGTAGCACTGTAAAGTATTGTGTGTAAAACAAATTGAAAGTGTCAACAGGAAACAGGCGTGTTGGAGTTATGGGGCATTGGAAAACAGCAAAAATCTATCAGGCATCCGAAACCCATTACACCAGCACTCCATTACTCCGAGCCGTTTGCGCCACAGTGCAATCGGCTCGGTCGTGACAAGAAAAGTTTGCCAAAGAACTCATATTTCGATATTATATGGCTTACGTTTTGGTGCTTAAATAACAGAGAGGGCCTGTATTATGAAAAAATGCGCGGTGATTATCATTACCTTCGTTTTTCTTGCCTTAACAGTGTGCTGTTTTAACGGATGCGCCGCTTTTCGACAGTCAATTACGGACAAAGACCCCTCTTCCTCGGAAGCTCTCTCTGCTAAATATGACCAGGAAGATCTCCTGACACTAGCAGATCAAATATCTAAAGCTATCCTTGAAAATCCATTCCCGACTTCAAAAGATAATAAACCTATAGTGGCAGATATGGGTATTCGAAATCGGACTAAGTCACATATCGACATGCAGGCGCTGGCAGACAACGTAACAACCAAACTTCTTGAATCAGGAAAAATCAGACTCGCAAACACAAGCAGGCGGGATGATTTACTAAAGGAACAGGGATACCAGGTATCAAACTGTACCCCGGAGACAAGGACAAGAATTGGAATGCAGCTTGGCGCAAAATATATACTTACCGGTTCACTCACAGAAATTGAAAAGAGATCCGGACGACAAGTTCGTGTTTCAGAAAAACAAGATATTTATTATCAGCTTACCGTTAAAATCACCAATCTGGAAACGGGATTGGTAGAAGTTCAAAAACAGAAAGATCGTCTCCGCAGAGCCAGCAAGCCTATCATCGGATGGTGATCCCAAACATTGCACAAACAAAACAGAAAAGTTGTGGGTAGATTGCTTTGGGCTTCTTGCATTGAATTTAAATTGATATAAATAAGTAGTTACAACTTCTAATAATTGGATTTTGAATAATATTTCTGTTTTGTTAGCCCGGCGGGTGAACCTGTAGCACAGCATCGCCTGCGTTCTGAGGTCTTAGGCATAGTTACTATAGCCGAACACCTCACGCCTTGGCGCTGCCGCACTACAGGTTCATGCAATGTACGGGACAGTCAAGAGCTATTACACCAATCAGGAGAATTGTGTTCTTTACTTTCATTATTCAGCGTTCATCATTCAGCATTTTATTATGCCTCTTCCTTTTCACAACCGGCTGTGCAGTGTCCGGGCTCGATACTGCCAGAAGAGATTTCTACAAAGGGAATTACGAGCAGGCATATTCCTGCCTCACAAACGCACCTCCAGACAAAACTCATAAGGTTCTGCTCTTGATGGAACGAGGAACAATCCATCAGGCCCGCAACAAACACGATGAATCAATAGAGGACTGGTTGACTGCCGCGAGGCTGGCGGAACAATTGGATTACTACAGTGTCACAAGGGGTGTCGCAAGCTTTGCGGTCAATGATCAAGTCATGGCTTTCCGCGGTGTCCCCTATGAACGCACTCTGTTACACGCTTTCACGGCAAAGAGTTATCTTGCACTCTCAATGTGGGAAGATGCCGCCGTTGAAGCGCGCAATATTATTTTCCGTCTTGAAAATCTCAACGGCTTCCCTGATGACCCTTATAGCCATTATTTGGCCGGGTTCTGCCTGGAAACCATAGGCGACTATGATGGCGCGGCATTCCAATACAGGACCGCCTCGGAATTACATAAAGACCTGTCCATTGATGAAAACACCGGCCGAATAATCCCAAACTCTGATACAAATTCATTATTTATCATTCATAATTCATCATTCTCTTCAGAGCTCGTCTGTTTTGTTTCCATGGGCCGCTCACCTATTGAGTACGGAGTTCAAAAAAAGAATTATAGCGCTGAAAAAATGCCATATGCCGAGATTTATTCAGACAACAATTACCTCGGACGAAGTTATTTGTTTACGATTACAAAAAAACTCCGATCTGAAACAGAAAAACGGCTTGAAGCCCTGAGAGTCACTAAAGAATCAACCCGTATCCTGCTGAAAGAGGCTCTTGTAGAGGCTATTGAGAATAAGAATGAAGAGCTTGGCAAGCTTATCAGGCTGATTCTATTTTCGGTAGAAATACCTGACAAACGCCGATGGGAAACATTACCTCTCGGCCTGCAAATAGCAAGGGTACCGTGTCCAGAAAACTTGAAGAATTATAAGATAATATTTAAAAATAGCTGGGGTCAGGTTATCAGCGAAAAAACAATAAGTGCTCCCCTGTCAAAGAGTAGAAAGGTCTTCGTCTCCTTCTGCCGCGACCTATAAGCTCTCCGGTAAAATATACCTTGTTATATAATACTGGAAAGAGCAGAAGAATATCCAATCCCGCCTCACGGGATTGAGTGTTCGATCTGAATAGCGAAATGATATCGTGTAAAACAGCAATTCTTTTAAAGAAAGAATCGATCCAGCAGCCACCACAGGACCAATACAACAACGATACAAATTATTATTGCTTTGTTGCGCTGAATACGCTTTTCATGCCGTAATACACCTGCGGTCCTGAACCCTTTAGTCTCCAGATAACTCACAAATCGCTGGTCATGCATGACCGATTTTTCCCGAGCCGTTTTCTGTTCTGAAACATTCTTTTCCATTGCCCTATCCAGCTGCTCATGCGTGCTGTTTCTTTCCGCAGTAATGATTTGCTTATCTTTAATGCGTTTCTTTCCAGCTTCTTCAGAAACCCCGGTCACAATAATGGTTTTATCAACCGATTTAGCCAGCGACCGAATGTCAGTACTAACGCTTGAAAGTTCTTTTCTTATTTTTTTAAGACGCTTGCTTATGGCTGGATTTTTTTTAAATGAATATCTCATTTAAAAGTCCCTCGGTAGTTTCAACTGTTTATCATATAAATATTCTTGAAGTCACAACAAGGTATATCAGCAAGAAGACCAGTAATGCCAGAATCAGCGGCATAGTAACCGCAAACCCCACTTTCAACCAATAACCAAAGGACTTTTCCGCGCTTAGCGCCTCATCCGCCTCATCAACCATCCGATTGACTTCTTTCTTTACGGAACTCTTGTGCCAGCTTGACGCATCAATTTTCGCAAGTGCTTTTCTGTAATCCATTCTTGCGCTATCAATCAGAGCAAGCCCACGATTCAGTTCTGCTTCAAAATTATCGTCTGTCCACTTGTCTTCGTTAATATTCTCAAGCTCGGAAAGAGTATCATTGAAAAGCGCCCTGGTCTCTGACAGCAACTCATTCATTCGGACCGCCTGGATCTGCTCCTTCTCAACCAAAACCATACTTCTCTCTAACTTCTCCCGCATTTCCAGCTTACCCTTTTCGTATTCTTCCTGTTTTTTAGCAAAAGACTCCAAGGCGGTCTTTTCTTTTTCAAGCTCGTTCTGTTTCATACGCAAACGTTCAATTTCTTCTGTTGCGCCGACCACCTGGTTTGACAATGCTTCTCTCTGCTTAGCCATCTTATTCAAGCTATCTTCCGAAATAGATCTCACAGGCACACCGTTGGTCTCTTCAATTCCTTCTCCATGACCTCGGCTGGCTCCCAAAAGATCGTTATCATAAGAATCTGCACTCATATTTTATCCTCCTGATCCGGCAAAGCCGGAAATAACGAATACCAAAATACCCAAGCACGAATGGGAAGACACAGGAATGTCATGTATTCTCATCATTAGACATTCGTCATTCTTCGGGTATTTACTCATTGTCTTCATTCTGACTTCTGAATCCTGAATCCTGATTTTACGCGATACATCAATACTTTCGACTGCCCCTCTGTCCTGATTTGAAATCTTTAATTTTTTGATTAACTTGTCTCAGTTTTTCTTCCAGAATCGCGTTTTTTTTCTTCAGGGCCTCTATATCCTCCGAATCTGAGCGTGTCACAGAAGCCGCAAACGACTGTGAAGCCAGCCTGATCCTGTTTTCTATCATCTCTCTTTTTTCTGTCTCCGGACGCAATTCAATATAGCGCTGGTAGTGATAAATTGCACGAATATGATCTTTCTCCTCCGCATTGTCATGAAGCAGAACAGCAAGGTCCAGATGAGCTCTTGCCAACTTTGAATTATTATCCAAAGCATCTTGATAAAGACGTATAGCCGACTCAATCTGACCTTGATTCTTCCTGGCAATAGCTTTTTCAACAAGAGAATCACTGCGATCCCGCTTATCAAGAAAAGACACATTCTTAGAACAGCTTGTCAAAGAAACCAACATCCCCGCCGCAATTGCTAACCCGCATATTGCACGAATAAAGCGGGATAAATTGATAAAACACCTGTTCACTCCAACCTCTTTCTTTATGTTACAATAAGAAACTGATGCTAACCTGAATTATTCATGCAAGCACGAATAATCCACTTTCGCCTTCGGCGAAAGCCGTGATATTTACAGTAAAACTGTAAATAAACGGGGTTAAGCCACGTTTGTTTCTCGCTGAAAAGCGAGAAACATCACGTCTTTCGCAACTTACGTTGCGAAAGTGATCTATTCATCAACATAAAGAATTTTTGAATAGATCAGGCTAAAATAACGCATAAATACATGTCGGCACAATACTTTGAGTGCTGATTATTACCAATGCTAATAACAGAAATATTAAAACCATCGGAATAATCCACCAAGCCTTATTCTGCCATGCGAAGCCCATAAACTCTTTCAATAATCTGCCAAGATATTTTAGAAACCGCATAATTCAAACAGCCCTTCTCCGGATATTCAGACAGGATTAACAGGATTTACAGGATGATAAAGAAAGAATATTTTTTTCTCAATCAGGCGGTTCCAACCGCATGATTGACAATTCTTTATCCCGTTGATCTTGTCCTCGGACCCGTTGGCCCTATGGACCTAAGGGTTGATCCCGTCTAAATTCTTTTCTTTTAATCTAATACAAATTTTTCTCGCCAGTTTTTCTTTTCCACCCATTCCGGCTGATCCTTTTTATTCAGCAAAAATGAACCAAGCACAAGATAATCCATTTCTGTCCGCATAAAACAACAATACGCATCTTCCGGTGTACATACAATCGGCTCACCGCGCACGTTGAACGAAGTATTTATTATTATGCCATATCCGGTGCGATCTTCAAATGCCTTAATAATATCGTAATAAAGCGCGTTTGTCTCGCGTAAAACCGTTTGAATCCGCGCCGAATAGTCAACATGTGTTATCGCGGGCACATCAGATCGTGCTTCGTTGATCATATCGAGCAAATGCTGATTCTTATATTTTTCTGTCTCTTGACGCCTTTTCTTTTTCACCCCCGCAACCAGCAACATGTACGGTGATGGGCTGTCCAACTCAAAGAAATCACTGACACACTCAACCAGACATGATGGAGCGAAGGGCCTGAATGATTCACGGTATTTTATCTTCAGGTTCATAATTGACTGCATTTTCGAGGAACGCGCATCGCCTACTATAGACCTGTTCCCCAAAGCCCTCGGGCCAAACTCCATGCGTCCCTGAAAAAGACCAACAACATTCTGTTCATCAATAAGACGGGCTATCTCTTTTGCACGTTGATCTGAGGAAAGTTTGCGAGCCGTATATTCTTTTGATTTCAAAAATTCTTCTATTTCGCTATCGGAAAATTCCGGCCCCAAACAGGCGCCTTTCATTTTATCGTGTAAGCCATCGGCATTACGCGGTTTGTTCCGGGCCATATGCCAAGCGCACAACGCAGCGCCAATGGAACCTCCCGCATCTCCGGAGGCAGGCTGAATCCAGATATCTTCAAAAGGACCTTCACGGAGCAAACGACCATTTGCCACACAATTAAGAGCAACACCTCCTGCAAGACACAGGTGTTTTTCACCTGTCACTTTATGAACATGCTGCGCCATGCGCATGATAATTTCTTCAGTTACAACCTGTACGGATTTCGCAAGATCCATCTCACGCCTGGTAATTTCTGATTCAGGTTTACGAGGAGGCCCTCCGAACAGACGGTCAAATTTATTATTTGTCATTGTCAGTCCATCGAGATAGCCAAAATATTCGAGGTTAAGCCGAAAGGAACCATCTTCGCGTAGATCAAGAAGATTTTCATAAATCTCATTCACATATTCAGGCTTACCGTAGGGGGCAAGCCCCATAAGCTTATATTCTCCTGAGTTCACTTTAAACCCGGTAAAATAAGTGAAGGCGGAATAAAGCAGGCCCAATGAATGAGGAAATCGAATCTCATTTAAAAGTTCTATTTTATTGTCCTTTCCCCGCCCAAAAACACTTGTCCCCCACTCTCCCACTCCATCTAACGTTAAAATAGCCGCCGTTTTAAACGGCGACGGGAAAAAAGCACTTGCGGCGTGAGATTCATGGTGTTCAGGAAAATAGAGTTCTTCCGGCATATCAATACCGCATTTTCCCAGCGAAACTTCAATGTCCAAAGGAATCCATAACTTTTTCTTCATCCATACGGGCATTGCCATCATGAAAGATCTGACGCCGCGCGGGGCCACGCTGAAATATGTTTCAAGAATACGTGCGAACTTTGTTATAGGCTTATCATAGAAAGCCACAGCATCGAGTTCTGTTTTCCCCACACCGCCTTCTGCCAAACAATAACGTACCGCGTTAACTGGAAACCCAAGGTCATGTTTTTTTCGCGTAAACCGTTCTTCCTGAGCAGCGGCAATTATTTCACCATCACGCACGAGCGCGGCCGCGGAATCATGATAGTAAGCACTTATTCCGAGAATGTTCATAGTAGTTACAAGTTACAAAGTTACAGTTATGGTTATTAGTTCGTTGAGATAAATTATGATTTCCATGTTGGATGTTCGATGTTCAATTCCTTCAGCCCTCTCTTCAGTACTGTCTCTTATAATGTTCTAAATCCGTAACTGGTTTGCGAGGGACCCAATAGCTTTTTTCCTGGCCGGGAAATTTCCGCTTAAGTGGATCCTTTCGTAAAACAACAAGAAAAAAACGGCCAATGGTGAAACAAATATAAAAAAACGGGACCAGCAATATCCATGACAGGCCAACGCCAACTACTCTTGCGAGAAAAGAACCTACGCCCTTAAACCCGTAATAAAGCGGAGCAATAAGCCAACCGCCTATAAACACAACAGTACCCATACATAGAACAACAGATCCCGCAATATGCTTTCCGAAACGGAAAAAAATGAATCCTATAGACCAGACAACAGCCGCTTCTATTAAAGAGCGTTTTCTCCTTTGAACAGCCTTGCCTTGTTCTTTTTTGCCTGCCCCGTTCGCCCCGTCGAATGACTTGGGGTCGAATGACTGGGGTTCATCATCTTCCTGCCACGGCCATACTGTACCTGCGACACTAAGGCTCTTTTTGTGTTCTGCTTCCATAAGACAAATCTACCAATAAGAAATATTGACACAAGAACCTTTTTCAAGCTAAAAGCTTAGATAATTCATGAAGCAAATAAACAAAGATCTACTGGACATACTCGCCTGTCCGAAGTGTAAGACGCCAGTAGTTCAAGATGAAGACAAGATTAAATGCACAAACAATTCATGTGGATTAATCTATCCGATTCGAGACGGCATACCTGTTATGCTGATAGAAGAAGCGGATCAGCAGAAAACTGTCAACAAATAACTGGCGGTTAAATCTACCTTAAGGCAAAATCTCAAATTCTTTCCTGAAAAAGACCGTATATTTATCTTCACCCCACCTACGTGTCCTTATCCCTATCGCCCTCGAT
Organism: Verrucomicrobiota bacterium; assembly: GCA_042565725.1. Classification (GTDB taxonomy): domain Bacteria; phylum Verrucomicrobiota; class Kiritimatiellia; order UBA8416; family JBHORK01; genus JBHORK01. The sequence continues at coordinate 31,702 of JBHORK010000011.1, read as the reverse complement.
TGCATACCCACAAATGCATTGGGGATGACTCGAACAAACGGTATTTCCGGAGGCCCTTTGCATCCAGCCCTTCCATACTCTTCCCAGGAAGAATCATCATAATTCAGGTTTTGCCAATTATCATGTTGAGATCTAGTCCATTTCCAATCGGGAGATGTCACAACATCCCCTTGTTGTGTACGCAAACAAATCTGAACCCACGGCAAAGACCTGGACCATTTAGATTCGACGGCCAGAACATGTTTTCCCTGATTCAGAACAAGAGGCCTTACAAACATATGTTCGGGATGATCAACCTCTGCCAACTGTTGGCCGTCAATAAACACCTTGGTTCGCGCATTACAATACACACCAAGTAATGCATTGCGAGGATCCGAATGATACCATAGAAGCCGCTTAGCCTCGGCAATGGCAGTTTTATCCGCACATTTTTTTATAAACTCTTCATACTTCTCCTTAACTTTATTAAAACCCAATATCTTTTCTTCATATGCTATCTGCCTGAGTCTCAAAATCGGGCCAGCGAAAAAATCCGGATGTTCTTCCATGAATTCATCTATACGATTATATGCGCCTTGAAAATCATTAAAGCGTTCGAGATTGATTAAATCCGTCATTATTGTAGCAGGCGCAAACGGGCTTGAAGAAGGTCTGCGCAATTGCGCTGAACCAATATCAGAATACGCTTTGGCTGGCTTACGCATATAATAATAGGCAACGCTTTCCATCCAACCCTTACTGGCATGATTCGGCCCCCTTTCAAATTCCATATCTATAGAATTCCTGAAAACGACAGAGTCATTCACATGAAAACGATACTGGATAGTACTAAATGGTGTTTTGTAAAGAAGCCCATGCAGAGGCCGGGCCAGCGGATTCTGATAATACCAGCCTCCGTTAAAATAATCTTCCAACCCTGTTCCCTTCCATCCAGGCAAAACTTCATTATCAATCCTTATGGTTTCGTCTCCCTCCAAAATCCAAAAGCTCTTATCTTCACTTTTAACGCCCAGAATACATCCAATATATTTGCCGTCTCCCTCAAGATGAACGATCGGATGCGGATTACCGACAAGTTCTGGCCCTGTCCGTCGCCAGCCGGCATGAAAGTAACCCCATTGATCATCCCATACATTGACAGACTTCACACCTATTTCTGTTTTAAGGCTAACAGTCTCTTCGCCCTGATTTTCAAAGCTTATTCTTGCCAATGACCGAAACGGCATGGGGAATCTGGATATAAAGGCGTTTCCCTCCATACCGAAAAACATTGAGTCAAAACGCACAGGCCGCCACATACTGCCAAAGAAATCGGACAAAGGAACTTCAACGCTTGAAAAGTCAGCCTGATCCCACGAAATTCTAAGAACTATATCACGAAGAACTCTACTTCGGGTAAGTGCAGATTTAACAGCAGACAAATCCGGTGTTATTCTGAGAGAATTAATCATTGCCGTACCACGTATTGGATCACATGTCACTGTCTGACCCGGCTCCAATACTTTATCAAAAATAAGGATCTGCTTGTCTTTCGTATTGTTTGGAACATTCTCTTTTTCCCATTTATCACGAACAGACTTTATTATATCACGGTCAACCGCAGTTAATTTCCGCGGAAAGCTGACAACATCTGCTTCGTTAGAAAGGCAATTATAATTAATCTGATAAAATAACTTTGGCCACCCCTTAGGGTCCGCCGGCCCTTCTTCCACCATAACAATAAGCCTCTTAGAATATGGAACCGGAACAAATGAATACCAGCAAAACTGTTCTTTCTCACCAAAATACTCGCCCAGAGAAATGTCGAGACGAGATCTTTTTTCATTATCAAAATACATTCTGAGTCTATGAGACGGCTCAACACCCGTCACCCAGAACCTGGAAATATAACCAGGTCCTTGAAGATCGGCTATAACCCACCATCCCTTGGGCCCTTTTCTAATATAATTATTGCAGTCGTCATTTCCGCCTGTGCGATCATACGAAGTAATAATTGACGAGCTGGGAACATCCAGGCGGGCTATTCGGTCATCCTGTGTCATTTCATTAATAAGTTTCGTATATGCGCCTGTAAATTCTTCTCCTGACCGTGATGAACAGCCAAACATCAGCATTACCGCCAGCATGCACAGTGACACAGGAATTATCCATGGCATCCTGATTGATATTCTCTTAAGCTTTATCATTCTTCTCCTTAAGAATTTCTTTAATTAATGCAACATGCATTGACGCTGTTCTATCAGGATCCAAACATTCTTTAACACGCTTAATTCCTGACTTCCCCGCTATCTCCGCTTCTTTTGGATGGGAATACACGTATTCCAGAACATTTTTAAACGATTCATAATTGTCGGGTTTAAAAAGAAACCCATCCATCCTATCCCTTACAATCTCCGATATACCGGCCAATCCCGTTGCTACGGTCGGCTTACCTGTCGCCAAACTATGGTAAAGAGCGCTCGGTATGTTTCCTTCGTTATCCTCCGAGTTCCGCCTCACAACTAAAAGACAATCGGACGCATTCAGGTGTTTGTTGACATCTTCCTGCGAAGGAAGCCAGCCTGTTATTATTACATGTTTCTTAAGCCCAAGACTTTTTATATATTTCCTGCACCAGGACTCACCTCCACCGCCGCCTATTATTATCAAACGCCAATTATCGTGCTTTTTAATAAGCTCTTTCCACCATTCCAGAATCTGCCCGTAACCTTTGCCCGGTCTTATCATACCATGGATTGATACACACCATAGATTTTCACCAAGTCCTAACCTCCATCTTACATCATTAGCGTTGCACGGCTGATAAACATCCGGCAAGAAGGGAGTATTTATTACTCGTATTCTATCCCTTGAAAATCCCTTGCGAGACACAACTTCGGCTTCAGCTCTGCTGTTCGCAACCACCCAAGCACCTGACAAGTTCCAGTGCTTGACCTCCTCTCCTTCGAACCAGGAAGCAATTCTCCTGCCTAGCATACTCCCGCCAAAGAATATTGACCACCACCAGTCACTTACGGCTATTAACATCGGAACACGCATACACGTCATCAATGATGGAATAAACGGTAATTGCTCCTTACATATAATGAAATCAGGGGATGTTTTTCTTATACGCCATAATGTGACAGGGAGAGTCAGATAATAAAGTACTGTTTTAAGCCACTTGTCGCCAGGCCTTGCCTGATCTACCTTCAGCGGGATTTCCATAATGTCAATTCCCCTGCGAACGGCAGGATCAGGCTTTCCATGACATTTCATACTTACATAAAGAACCCTGTAATCAATCAGCAGCAAATCAATCAGCTTACGCATAGCTGAATATTGACGCATCTCAATCTCTGGCGGATAACGATGAAGATACACCACAAGAGGTTTTTTCTCCTCTCCTCTTCCTTTGTGTTTATCTGCGTCAATCTGTTGTTTCATCAAAATCTCATTCAAGATTATCGTGACTTACCGAAAGTATCATGATAAATTATGTCAGAAAATTATCAAGCTGGAATAGAAAAACATGAAAATACTAATTACAGGCGGTGCAGGCTATATTGGCTCCATTCTGGTTCCTGAATTATTAAAACAAAACCATGAGATCATAGTTATAGATAACTTTATGTATAAGCAAACCTCTCTGCTGGACTGTTGTTTTAACAGCAGATTGACAGTTATACGTGGTGATGCTCGTAATAAGGACTTACTGCAAAAGTATATTAAAGACGTGGACGTTATAATTCCCCTGGCCTGCCTTGTCGGCGCTCCCGTATGCCACAAAAACCCTGATGAAGCCAGATCTATAAATCTTGATGCGGTCAAAATGCTTGTCGATCTAACGAATAAAGATCAAATAATCATTTCGCCAACAACCAACAGTGGATACGGGATCGGGCAGGAAGGAAAGTATTGCACAGAAGAAAGCCCGCTGAACCCTATCTCTCTCTACGGAAAACTTAAAGTAGAGTTGGAAAAATATCTCATGGATTCGGGACACGCCATTTCACTGCGACTCGCAACGGTTTTTGGAATCAGCCCACGCATGCGGCTTGACCTACTGGTAAACGATTTTACCTATCGTGCGGTTAACGATAAATTCATCGTTCTTTTTGAGGCTCACTTCAAGCGTAATTATATTCACGTAAAAGATGTCGCACGGGCATTTATTCATGCCATAGACAATTTTGACACTATGAAAAACGAACCGTATAATGTCGGTCTGAGTGACGCCAACCTGTCAAAAATGGAACTGTGCATGGAAATCAAAAAACAGGTTTCTGATTTCTGCATTCTCGAATCAGAAATCAATAAAGATCCTGATCAGCGTGATTATATCGTCAGCAATGAAAAAATTGAAAAAACAGGTTTTAAACCTGAATTCTCTCTTGAAAAAGGAATTTCTGAATTAATTAAGGGATACCAGATTATCAAGCTAAATCAATTCTCAAACATCTAAGAAAATCATGATTATAAGCCGCACACCTTATAGAATCTCTTTTTTCGGTGGAGGCACAGATTACCCCGCATGGTATGAAAAACATGGAGGCGCTGTTCTAGCAACAAGTATTAATCGCTATTGTTATCTCACATGCCGTTATCTGCCTCCTTTTTTCGAACATAAGCATCGCGTCGTATACTCGAGAAACGAAACAACCCAAACTATCGATGAGATTCAACACCCTACCGCCCGAGAATGTCTTCGTTTTATGAAAATATCAAAAGGCATGGAAATTCATCATGACGGCGATTTACCAAAACAAACCGGCCTTGGCACCAGTTCATCTTTTACGGTTGGGCTTCTTAATTCCCTGCACGCTCTAAAAGGCGAAATGACTACGCCTCTCCAGCTTGCGAAAGAAGCAATTCACGTGGAAAGAAACATGTGCGGAGACAACGTAGGATCACAGGACCAGATTACCGCGGCTCATGGCGGTTTAAACCATATCAATTTTTCTCCAGGAGACAATGTAACGGTAAAACCCATAATTCTTCCCACTGACAAACTGAAATTATTTCAGAACCATTTAATGCTGTTTTTCACGGGCTTCTCCCGGTTGTCCACGGAAATAGCCGCCGAACAAATAAAGAACATGCCAAAAAAAGAAAAAGAACTTAAAACTATGTACAAAATGGTAGATGAAGGCATTGATACCCTTACCGGCAAAGGCGACATCAGTGATTTCGGCCGACTGCTCAACGAAAGCTGGCAATTAAAACGAACTCTCGGTGAGAAAGTTTCCACAGATACGATTGATGCCATATACAACAAAGCCCTCAATGCTGGAGCTATTGGCGGCAAACTCTGCGGGGCCGGCGGGGGCGGCTTTATTCTGCTGTTCGTTGAGCCGGACAAACAACCTGCGGTAATCAAGGCCATGGATAATTACCTTCATGTTCCGTTCGAATTTGAATGGCGTGGTTCCCAAATTATTTTCATTGCGCCTAATTCCGACGCGAAATAATCGTGTTCACTACGAAAACACAAAGGAGCACAAAAAGTATATTTCGTTGAACTAACGCCCAAGATGGGGATGGACGAAAGAGTGACACGGCGAAATGGCGAAACGAAATACGAGATACGCTTCACGAAATACGCAAACAAATGAACAATAAACATTTAGACGTAGTTTTAGTAAACCCCGGCAATCGCACCCAGGTTTACCAGTCGCTGGGATCTGAACTGGCGGCAATTGAACCTCCAATCTGGACCGGCATGACGGCTAAGTTCATGAGAGATCGTGGTTTCTCAGTTAAAATTATCGACTCAAACGCCGAAAGCCTCACTCCTGAGGAAACAGCGGCCAGAACAGTTGAAATAGATCCCGTGCTAACCGCCGTGATCGTTTACGGCCATCAGCCTTCCGCCTCAACACAAAACATGCCCGCGGCCGGAGCTATCTGTAAAGCGTTGAAAAAAGCTAACCCCGAAATGAAGATAATAATGGTCGGCGGTCATGTGTCTTCTCTGCCTGAACGCACCATGCGTGAAGAGGAAACCGATTTCGTTTGCGAAGGCGAAGGACCTTACACCATAGAAGCACTGGTTAATTGCCTCAAATCGAATGAACCGAACAATTATAAAAACATACCTGGCTTGTGGTACCGACAGGAAAACGCCATACAATCCAATCCCACAGCTCCACTCATATCTGACATGGATAAAGACCTGAACGGGCTGGCATGGGATCTACTGCCTATGGAAAAATACCGGGCACATAACTGGCAATGCTTCGGCCAGCCTTCCCGCAAACCGTATGCCTCGATATATACAAGCCTCGGTTGTCCTTTTGACTGTACATTCTGCTGTATCAACGCACCCTTTGGCGGACCCTGCTACCGCTGCCGCAGTCCGAAAAGCGTAATCGAAGAAATTGATCTGCTTGTTAACAAATATGGAGTGAATACGTTTAAGTTTGCCGATGAGATATTCGTCCTGAAAGAAAGCCACGTTGTCGGAATCTGTGATTTGATCATCGAACGCGGCTACGATTTAAACATCTGGGCCTACGCGCGTGTGGACACAATAAACAAACCCGGCTTATTAGACAAACTTAGAAAAGCGGGGTTTCGCTGGCTTTGCCCGGGCATCGAGGCAGGCAGTGCACGCGTGCGAGACGACGCAAACAAGAAAACAAACCAGGAAGACATTTACAAAGCCGTTAACAAAATACATTCCGCGGGAATTGAAATTATCGGAAATTATCTATTCGGCCTGCCTGAAGACAACATGGAATCTATGCGGGAAACTCTCGATCTGGCGAAAGACCTGAACTGCGCGTTTGCAAACTTCTACTGCGCAATGGCTTATCCTGGCTCAAAACTTTACAATATAGCCATGGAAAAAGAATGGCCCCTACCGGAAAGATGGACTGGATATTCTCAGCATGCATATGATACATTGCCACTTCCGACTAATTACTTGTCGGGCCCGGAGGTGCTGGCTTTTAGAGATAAAGCTTTTAAAGAATATTTCTCTAACCCCGCATACCTGGAAAATCTTAATGCTAAATTCGGCTCAAACGCAGTAGAAGAGATCAATAAAACATTAGAAAAGAATCTCGACAGAAAATATATTTCATAAAACACAAACAACAGGAGAAGAAATAGTGGCAATACAATATAACAAAGAAATGCATGGCCCATCCTCGGATCCGGCCACTCCGGAATGGCTGGAGAAAAAAACCCGTTACGTTCGTAATCTTGTTCTAGACATGTGCGTTGCCGCTGAAACCGGTCACGTCACATCGTCATTTTCATGCGCGGAAATCATGGTTGCTCTCTATTACGCAAACATTCTGCGCTTTGACTCTAAAAACCCCGCATGGGAAGATAGAGACAGATTCATATTAAGTAAAGGTCAGGCAAGCGTAATATTGTATCCTATCCTGGCTGATTTAGGTTTCTTCCCAATGGAAGACCTGGACACATTCTGCATGAAAGACGGAAAGTTCGGGGTTCACCTTCAGCATGATGTTCCCGGAGTTGAAATAACTGCGGGATCGCTTGGCTGCGGATTCGGAACTGCTGCGGGCATCGCCTTAGCCGCTAAGAAAGATAACAAGCCATATTTAACGGTAGCTCTTCTTGGCGATGGAGAATGTTATGAAGGATCCATATGGGAAACAGCAATGTTTGCTACCCACAACAAGCTTAATAATCTTGTCGCTATAATAGACAGAAATTACTGTTGTGCAACAGACTTCACCGAAGACAGTCTTGCTCTCGAATCGCTTGACGAAAAATGGAAAGCTTTCGGATGGAGCGTCAAACGGATTGACGGACATAGCATACCTCAAATATTAGAGGCTTTAAAAAACATTCGGTTTCACCATGAAAGCAAGCCTCTTATGATAATAGCTGACACAATCAAAGGAAAAGGAGTCTCTTTTATGTCGGATGTACCTCTCTGGCACGCAAGGGCCCCACAGGGAGATGAAGCAAAACGCGCAAAAGAAGAATTATCCCGGGAGAATAAATAATGGAAAACATAACTAGTAGAGATGCTTTCTGGAACAGGTTATACGATATCGCCAAAGAAGACAAAGATGTGATCCTTGTGTCTGCAGATATGGGAGCGCCATCACTTGATAAATTCAGGAGCGATCTGAGCGGTCAATATGTCAACGCGGGAATCGCTGAACAAGATGCTCTTTTAATAGCCTCCGGTCTGGCAATGGAAGGGAAAAAGACTTTTGCTTATGCCATAGCTCCTTTCATAACGCTTCGTCCTTACGAAATAACAAAAGTAGCCGTTGCTGCAATGAAATTACCTATCACCCTTGTGGGCGTTGGCGCAGGTTTCAGTTATGACGACTCCGGCCCTACTCATCACACACTTGAAGATATTGCATTGATGCGCCTCCTGCAGGGACTCGAAGTAAACAACATCACTGACAGCGTTATGGCCTCTGCATTAGTAGATATATCATACAAGATGAAAAGACCAAATTACATACGCCTCGACAGAAAACCACTGCCAATATATTACGACCCAAAAGAAGATTTCTCTGCCGGCTTAAAAACATTCAACAAGGGAAATGATTTGCAGATTATCGCAACAGGAAATATGGTTGAACGCGCTTTTGAAGTATCCGAAGAACTCGCCAATAAAGGCATTCAAGTCGGAGTAACTGATGTTTATACGTTCCCTGTCAATGAATCAGCTCTTATCGATTCATTAACAGACACAAAAAGAATAGTGACACTTGAAGAGCATATCCTTCCGGGCGGCCTGGGCAGTGCAGTATGTGAGGTTCTTGCGGATCACAACAGACTTATACCATGCAAACGGATAGGAGTAGATCTGGCTGACGGATATTGTTACGCCTACGGCGGCCGGGAAAACATCCAAACCCTTTATGGCCTGGATAAAGACAGTATCGTTAAAACAATTACTAACTGGATGAAATGATTTCATCTTTGTGTCTTGGTGCCTTCTTGGCAGAATCCTTATAACAATGAAAGTAGAAAAAACAAAGTTGTCTGGCGTTCTACTGATTACCCCTGAAATATTCAGAGACCATAGGGGCGAATATATAGAAACGTATAATGAGAAGACTTATAAAGAAAACGGCATCCCAGTTGATTTTATACAGGATGACATTTCCGTTTCAAAAAAGGATGTATTGCGTGGAATACATGGTGATCAAGAAACATGGAAACTTATCTCCTGCGCCTATGGAAAGATATACGCTGTGATTGTCAACTGCGATGAGACATCTGAATCTTTCGGCAAATGGCAGGCATTCAACATTTCCGACGAAAACCGCAGTCAAGTCCTTGCGCCCCCGAAACATGGAGTTGCACATCTGGTTCTGAGCGAAAAAGCTATTTTCCATTACAAGCAGTCAACATATTACAATCCGGGCGGTCAATTTACTTACAAGTGGAATGACCCCAGATTCAACATCGATTGGCCCATTAACAACCCCATCCTGTCTCAACGAGACGAATCGGGAAAATAAATACTAGACGTGTAATGTGAACCATAAAATCCTACGTAAATTATTAAAGCAGATAGCACAATCCTGGATCATGCGTCCAGCAAAGAGAATCCATGAGGAAAACGCAAAAGAATGGAATTTGCCTACCAAAGACAAATTACTGGCAAGCGCATACTGCATTCTTAATGATTTTGGTGACGGGAAATTCCCTCCCATCTATGCAGACAAAAAGGCTGTTTTCGAATCTGAAGATAAATACATCCGCAATTCAGATGTAGATTATCGGCAAAACTTTGATGCAACAATGCGCATGCCTTTTGAAACATGGGTAGGCAATACCAATAAAGCAAAACAACGCAAGTTGATGTTATTTCTCAGCATCATAGATAAACTCAAAATCAAAGAAAATTCCAAAATCTTAGAAGTAGGATGCGGAGGCGGTTGGCTTTCAGAGATTCTCTGCATAAAAGGATTTAATGTCACCGCAACAACTCTATCTCAAGAAGATATCAAGATAGCACAATTACGAAGTGACTCACTAAAAACAAAAAAAATTAAAACAACCATGCATTGCCTATCATCACCCATGGAAAACATTGATAAGGCCGTAAAAGATCATATCCCTTATGATTTAGTATTTTGTCTAGGGGCCTTACATCACGCCTTCGACTGGAAAGAAGCTATCACTGCATGTAAATCATGCTTAAAAGAAAATGGTTATTTACTTATTTGCGATGAACCCAATTGGCATCACACTTTTATGTGCTACAGAACATCTATGATTGTTGGCCGACATGAAGTTGGCTTCAAAAAGAGGGACCTTATAAGACATTTAAAGAGCGAAGGTTTAAAAATAATTCAAGCCAGAAGAGAAATTAATATTGGCCTCCCGCACTGGATCGTAGCACAGCTTCCCGCCGCAAGCTAATAATGCTTTGTTAGCTGGACACATTCTTCATTACAGAAACTGCTCGTTTCACACCCCATGTTACATACTCAATCACAACTACAATTATCCCAATGATATATGCTGTTTTAAAAGATCCTGTTATTGCAACACCTCCTATGATAAACAAATAACTGCTTAAACGTCCCGGGATCCAGCGCCTAACATCAAAGAAGATGTTCTTCATTGTGTTGTTAGGTTTTTCGGCGTCTTTTAAAGCGTTGTTCGTACCAAGCAAACCTTCAGCATTAAATTTTACCGTCGAGACAAGATTTACGTACGCAAGTATATCCATGAAGAAAAGCAGCAACACGTACAATAAGAGAAGAAAGATTTCCAACCCCTCTTCCCTCTGCAAGTGCAGATAAGAAAGGGACACAACCGACGAAACAAGAACCACACGGTCTGTTATCATATCCAGAAAAGTTCCCAGCGAAGTTCCGCCCCCGCGTCCTGAAGCAACCTTGCCATCTGTTAAATCTAAAAGAAGATAAAGACAAACACCTGCAAGCACCCATTGTGCTCCATAAAAAGCACCTAAAGCCGCACCGGCAACACCGCAAAGCAAACTTACAAGGGTCACAAGATTTGCAGAAATATTTGTAAAATTCAGAATAATCCAGGCCAAAGGAACAGCAAAGGTACAAACAAACACGTTGGTATAAACGTCAAACCTCGCCATGTTGGAATTTTCTCTCAACATGTATGACCACGAATACTTAATCTTGTTCATGTGCTTTTCGTGCCTCTGTTCTATCTAACATTTATTCAAGTAGGCATAAATGCAAATTATTTTACACCCAAGACTAAAGAAAACTTCCAATCCATCAAAATGTCATCTTTTATAATCTTCATATTATAAGCTCTTTTCACAGATTCATCACACTCTTGATGCATCTTTTTAATAATCTCTACATTACTGGCAGGAATAGTAGATTTATCGAGCCAGTTGTTAAGACTCATGTCTCTCAACACTATCGTTTTTGATGTGATTTTTTTAAAATGTTGTCGCACAAATAAATTAACTAAATCATCCAGAAGAAAAGTATTGCGATCTTCCTTATAACGAAACATCTCTTCATAAAAACTAACACTATGGCGATCAGGAGGATTCCCTTCACAAATGATAAGCTTCCCTCCCGGCTTTAAAACCCTATGAACTTCCGCCATGGCTTTGTCCAGATCATCTATATGATGAAAAACCATTCGCGCTGTTACCAAGTCAAACTCATTTTTCGGAAAACCATGTAGATTTTCAACCCCTCTAACCTGAAGCTTAAAGTTGTGCGCGGCATCTATTTTATCCAGCATAGCATCACAGGAGTCTACCCCGTAATAATCGGCATCAGGGCATATTGCTTTAAGAGCCAAAAGCACCTTTCCCGTCCCTGTACCTACGTCCAGAACCTTCTGCTCCTCTTCAACATCTGCCATCTCGACCATTGCATCCAACAATTCATCTCTACTCACCCAGTCCAGATCATCGTATGTGGCGGAGCATTGCCCCCAATCCGTTTTCACGTTTATATCCATTCTCGCAACCTCAAACAGTTATCTTTAAAAGTATTTTCTAGGATTTACTTTATCATTATTCTAAAATATCGTTGTTTATGCAATAAGATATAGAATGGACCCCACTTAATCATGCAAGCAATTATATTAACAGGCGGTAAAGGAACTCGTCTCCAACACATATATCCTGACGTTCCCAAAGCGCTTGTGCCGGTTAACGGGAAGCCATTTATTCAATGGCAGATAGAATGGCTCAAACAGTACGACATGACGGACATCCATCTAGCCTTAGGCCATAAATCAAAAGCTATTCTTGAATGGCTGGGGGAAAAGCCTTTCCCCGATATTAATATAACAACATCAATTGAACCGGAACCTCTAGGTACTGCAGGAGGCCTCAATTTCGCTCTGCAATCTGTTAACAAAGAAATATTCATGACTTTAAATGGAGATACACTCCTTCCTAATCTAAATTTGAAAGATCTCATAACAGATCATTTAGAATCAACTCTCGCCGTAACTATAGTGACAATCAAAACAAAAGAAGCTGACCGTTTCGGAACTATTGAGGTCGATAGCAACAATATAATAAAATCTTTTCATGAAAAGGTCCCTTCAAGCAATGCCTGGATTAATGGCGGCATTTATATATTTTCCAGCTCTGCACTGGAACATCTTGAACCTTGGCCCCAAGGTTCTCTGGAAACTGATGTTTTCCCGAGAATGTGTGCGCACAAAATACTACGGGCGTTCCCATGCAAAGGGCCACTGCTGGACATGGGCACTCCGGAAGGTTTGTCAGAAACGGGTCAATTCTTAATTGATGATCCGATAATGTAGTCGATACTGAACAAGCTTTGAAATCAGGCGTGACTGCCTGTCCCTGAACGATATCGCCTTAATTCATGTACAAATGCCTGCATTGCATCGCGAACGTTGCCGACTTTCTTGAATTCTAAAAAGAAAGCCTTTAACATGCACCAGCGCACTGAAAAAATGATGGCTAACATTACTCTTACGGAAAAATATCCGGCAATGTTTCGCCAGCGCATAAGCTTATAATATTCATTACGAATACTCACCTGTTCTTCCGCAGAGAAGTTGATTTCCATTACTGGCCTGTCCACCATCCCCCTGCCTTCGTAGGAACGGTCAACAAACCAGCCATTCTTTTCTGCCTGCTCATAAAGTTCTGATCCGGGATATGGTGTGAGGAAGAAAAATTCAGCGAACGAAGGCTTGATTCTTCGTATCAGTGATTTAGTTAATTCAACATCGTCCCTTGTTTCCTCAGGGCATCCGATTATAAAGTTCCCCATCGGACGAATACCAACTTCATGACAAGCCGCAAAAGCTGTTTCTGCCTGCTCAACGGTCTCGCCCTTATTAATCGCCTTCAAGACCTTTGGTGAACCGGATTCCACACCAACATCAACCTGAACACAACCTGCCTTGCGCAAAATACGAGCCATATCTAGATCAAACAGGTTAACGCGAATCTGACACCCCCATACCAGCTTGTACGGCTCATTCATCAACGCCCTACAGAACTCCTCCACCCAGGATCTGCTGACGTTAAAAGTATCGTCGTAAAAATAAACAGCTGTAATGTTATAATCATTATGAAGACGCCTGATCTCATCCAGCACAGACCTTACGGAACGTCTCCTTACCTTTCTCCCGAACATGCACCTGGAGGAACAGAACGTACACTGATACGGACAGCCCCTACCTGTCATAATCATAGGCGATCCATTGCGAAACCATTTTCCGCGTATACCTCCGGGAGGAGCCAGATAAAGAGAAAAATCAGGCATGCATTTGTAGTCCGGGAGAGGAATTTCATCAAGGTCAGTGTAAATATCAGCGGGTTGAAACGGATGATTCGGAATATACACACCAGGAACATCTGCGAGAGGTGTTCCTTCAACAATCATTTCCATCGCTTTCTCGCCCTCGCCGACAACAACCGCGTCCGGCTTGAGCATTTCAAAAGTAACTTCCTTTTCTACAGTTGGGCCGACGCCCCCGACAACAAACATGGCGTGGGGAAGCTTTTTCCTGACAGCATCCACAATAGCCTTGGCGCGTGTACGCGTCTGGGTCATAAAACCAAGTCCTACAACCTGTGGATCATACTCAGCTACAGCATCAAAACTATTATCCCCCGGATCGGGATCAAAAACCACAACATCGCATTTTTTCTTCAAACATCCAGCAATGCTCAAAAGCCCAATAGGTAGACGCTGTCGCGGCTCAATTCTGACATTTATTAATGCTACACGCTTAATCTTCTTCATTTTTTCAATAATCTTTATTTATCGGTATTTACTGTTGCACACCCGCTTTTCACGATGTCCCTACCGAGGTTTCGTCCAGAATTTTGTTAGGTCTGATAAATTCAACCCATTGAGCCACACCATATGACGCGTGCATAATTGGAATCAATACAAACACAAGTAAATCTTTCAAACATCTTGTCCGGCAAATAACGTCGAATGTCACAAAAAGAACAAAACACACATAAGCGCCTGAAGCTATCGCCAGAAAAAGCAAAGCGATAGGTGTAAAAAATGATAACAGTGTTAAAAATATAATAGAGCCTATCCAAACGCCAGGCAACAACGTCATGATCTGAACATTCACCCCGTACCTGAACATCCTTACCCTTGCGAGTCCAAACCTGTATACTTGTCTGCAAAAACTTTTTAACGACTGTCGAGGATAGTGATGCACATATGCATCAGGATAAAACATCAGCTTATATCCATTTTTAGACATTTCATACGCCACAAGCAAATCTTCCCCCGGAATAATGTCTGTATTAAACCCTCCAATTTTTTCAATGAAGGAACGTCTGCAAGCCATATTACAACCAATCATTTGATGCCACCTTGCTTCATGCAATCCATTATTCCCTTTGTTGTACCGGTCGGCCACAAAACCTGATGCCTTCGAGGCAAGAACCAAGCCCGAAAGTCTAGCCATATACGGCAAATGCTCCGGCAACAAACTAGGTCCACAAACCATACCAACACCAGGGTCAAGAAACGGTTCAGAAATTAAGCGCAGCCATTGAGGACAAACAATCAAATCATCGTCTATAAACGCCACAATATCCGAAAATGATTTCTCTAGCCCTCTGTTTTTTTTCTTG
The DNA here is from genome assembly GCA_042565725.1 of Verrucomicrobiota bacterium. GTDB lineage: Bacteria > Verrucomicrobiota > Kiritimatiellia > UBA8416 > JBHORK01 > JBHORK01. Next base: position 16,656 of record JBHORK010000011.1, on the reverse strand, counting down.
CTGAGATCTCCCCTTTCATAGGAAACATCTTCCCAGTGAACCTGGGGGTACTTGCTTATAAGCGATGAAAGTTCAGCCCTGACACCATGATCTAATATTCTTCCCAGCACGATAACTTCGATATCTTCAAATCCATCAGCGGAAATTATAGATTTCAGCGTCTGAGCAAGAACAGGCCTGCCCAAAGTCGGAATTACCACCGATAGAGGCACCCTCTTATTTTGTTTTAATTCTTCCTCACCCATACTTTACCTCTTGCGAAAATTCCTTATGCCCAAATCGAGTCCAGCACAGTTGACCCACAGCTATTAAACAAACCAAAACTCCAAATCCCTGAACCCACAGAGGCCATATGCTCCGGCTATAAGATAAAGTAATACCATGCAGCCCTTTATCAACATAAACACCTTGGGCAAGGTAATTACAGCGCAACATGTTTACGGGTTCACCATCAACAAAAGCTTTCCAGCCGGGATCATATTTCTGAACGGCCAGTAATATACATGGTCTTTTCGCTGACACTTTGAGACTAACTTCTCCTCCGCGATAATTATCAACTTCGACCGTTCCAATATCTTTTGAGCCAGGAAGCTTGCCGTCTTTTATCTCCAACCCTGCCAAACCCGGTAAATCCCGAGCAATCAACACCTCATTATGCGGGTCAAAATCCGGCCTTATCAATCTATTTAACGCTTCTTTGTCAGACACAACATCCCAATCACTTATAAGCGAATATCTCGGCAAAGCTTTTTTGAATTTAAGGATCAGGTGCTGAGCATCTTTAATATTCATTGTTTCCACAACCCGTAAGCCATCTTTAAAAGGAAACACATTAAACCCCATAACCGGTTCAATATGTTCTCGCAAAGTTGGATCTTTTTGTATTTGAGGAAGGACCTGTGCGGGTGCAAGGATATAACTTATCGAGGAAAGCTCCCACATGCGAACCGGATTGCGACCTACTCTGCCAAGAAAAGCTTTATAATCAGCAGGCATCCTTGGCATCTGTGCAACATTAAACACAGAAAACCCGTAATAAGGGAAAAGAGTAGTTAACCAATTGTTGTAAAATCCGGCCTGGTTCAACATATAAACACGTTGATATCCCAAATTTTTCTTCAAATATTTAACAACTGCATTTTCCCCTACATTCGCCTCCATATTCATTGGCTTAATATAGTATTGCGACAACAAAAGAACATCTATGACCATCGCCATAATAAGGCCTGAAATAGCCGTATATCGAAACTTTATCTCGGGCCTGTGAAGCATTAATATTGCACCGCCGCATATCAACATCATTATTCCGCTATGGACTAGAGACCTTATTATATTCCCTACAATAACCGGCGCCATCTGGCCCCAACCCTGGTCAACAAATTGCTGTTCCTGAAACGATCTTGACATTGCAACAACACTACCCCACAGCATCAATATTACGCCCAGCACCATTACCACGATTACGAGCACTCTAATTCCCCGATTAAGAGTGTCCTTTCCTCTTCCCCTTCTTTCTTTTTTCGCGTTTTTTCGCGTATTTCGCGGACCACTTTTCTTTTTACTCTCTTCGCATGCTTCATCTTTAGCGGAATTGTCTACCCGCCTCCGGGAAACAAAATCAAACCCATATCCCGCAAGTATCGCTATAGCTATCTGAAAAATATGAAGAAATTTATTTGGACAACGAATAGATGAAATGCCCGGCAATTTATAGAAAAGACTGTATAACGGAAAATATTTTCCAAAAGACAGGAGCAGCGCAAAAAGCGCAACCCCACCCCAGAAACACACATGATAATATCGTTCCCGGTCATTTTCGTTCTTCGATCCAGAATTCCTTATCTGCATCAAAGCTATAAAAATGGCAAGCAAAGCCATAATCACTGGAATGGAGCCCAGGTAAACACTTTCCAGTCGAAAATTTCTAAATCCCTGTTTTGTTTGTTTCCAGTTCGGGGATTGTCCCGTGATCCCCCAATACGGACCTTCTGGCTCACTTGAGCGCCAGCCATAGAAGCCCGGCGCAATAAAATCGATACTCTCACTCGGCGGCACGCTCCATTGCGTAGAGAAGTCCCATTGCTGATTCGTCCCATTGCTGGTTGCACCAGAATTATCAGGTTTATTTTTAAAATACACACTGAGACTTGACGGCCCTGCTATTAGAAGCGCAACAACAACAATGGAAAATAAACGAACAGACAGAACTCTCAGATTCCATCCGTACTTGCGCACAATCAAAAAAACAGCGTAAGCGCCCAGAAACATCCCCGTAAAAAGCGCCACATCCTGTTGTTCAAGAAGCATCCCCCCCATGGCACCACCGGCCAGTATATACCAGCTTAGACGGCGGATCTTAACTGCTTTCTCAATCAGGCAAAGAAATAAAGCTGCAAACATCAACACGCCAAATTTATGACTATGCCCTGCATATGTGAGGGTAAGGTTTGTTCCAACCCAGAAAGCAGAAAGAAACGAAAGAATACAAGCAGACCATGCCAGATTCCGCATTCTTAAAAACCAAGCAAGAAATAGTGAAGCAAGACCAAGATCTATGGCATGAATCCAATTAGCGTAAAATCTTACAGGCAACACCCACAAAAGAAGCCATGTCCATTTTATAGACATATGCGACTTGATGCCAAGCAACATACTGTCATACCATCTAGCCAGAAAGAAATGAGGCATACCACTCTTTGCATATGATAATAGCCCTATATTATCATCCGTAGTAAACAGGGCAGCATCTCTATCCAGAATACATCTAAAAACCAGCAGTGCGAGCAATACAAGTCCCGCACAAAAACCAATCCATTCTATAACTGTCCGTTTTTCGAGACTAATCTTCATTATATTTAGTCAACTCATTAAAAAAACTGTAATCATATTTCATGGAATTAATCATATGGCACGGATGAATACAGGAACACTTGCTAATCCACGATCTGGCAGTCTCTGCTGGTTCTGAATGCCAAAGTTTATGAAAATCACAGTTATAATCCTTCACATTTGCGAATCGCTTTGTCATTTCGCACATTGATACCGCTCCATCCGGATACAAAACTCCGTCTGCCGCACCAGCCCTGCATTTAAGCGGAGGCTTTTTATTCTTTAAAATTGAAATAGTAAATTTCCGCATAGCCTGCTGTATTGCCTGTCCCAGCTCATGCCGAGAATGACCATGCTCATTCCAGATTTGAATTAATTCATCAGTAGAAGGTATTGACATCTTTTCCCGCGGATCATAATCAGCAATATGTTCTGCATCCAAATCCATAATGCCGTAAGTTGACCCACGGCATAAGTTGATCCCATGTCGAACGCCAATATCACTCATTGCTTTTGCAATTGAAGGAAGATATTTAACATTATCTGTTGTTAATGTTGTAATAGCTGTAAGTACAAAATTCTTGTGAGAGCTTTCAAGCTCTCGTAACAATTTCAAGGATCTGACGGCTTTTTGATATATATCCGTTCCTCTTAATTTGTTATGATAGGATTCATCACCGTCAATGGAAATAATGACAGAAAGCTCAACATCCATGCTGTTCAGGATTTTCTCGCATAACAAGTTCAGCTTCTCCGGCAACGAACCATTGCTTGGAATATGAAACTTCTTTGTGTGATTGTAAGCGTAGAAAAGATTCAGCAAATCATAAAGGTCTTCTCTTAAAAGCGGCTCTCCGCCTGAAACCAGCAATGTATCCAACCTGTGTTTAAGAGAACGAACAATAAATTCTATCCCTGAAAGAGTAAGTTCTTTTTCCTGCTCTTTGTTCAAACACTTCCATAGAAAACAGTGGGCACATCTGGCATTACATCTATTGGTCACAAAGAAAATCAAGTTCTCTGGAGTCTTCAAGCTTCGTAACCTTCTGTTCCTGAAACTGTTAAGAAGACTAATTATAAATGTTTTGCAGGGTAAAACTTTGAAAATCTTAACCAATCTATTTCTATTTTTTGTTAAGTTCATTCTCTTATGAAACATCAAGGTAATTAACTTTCCCGAACTTTACACGAAGAGTTTTCCACAAATAGATTAAATTCCACACCCAAGCGCCAATTATAGAAAGTAACATCCTGAACATCAATCTAGCGATCCCAATTATACCAGAATACACACCCTTTTCTGATTCCTTTATTGTTCGAACATTACCTATAACATTTCCTTTCCTTGCAAGCCCTATAAAAACCCTGCACGACCTGATCAACCGCCAGGGAATAAAGAATAAGAAATTAAAAACCGATCCATTAATAATCAAACATCTTAATAAATTCCTCTCAAACAAGTAATAGTCACCTATCCTGCTTTCCTGAGAAAATTTATGAAAAACACAACAGTCACTTCGAAATACATTTTTCAGTCCTGAATTCCTTATTTTAAGACCAAGATCAAGATCTTCGCAGTAGTAAAAATATTCAACATCAAACCCTCCCAGGGCATACAAAAGATCTTTCCTGACCATACAATTGCAAGTTGGAAGATACATTACCTCTCTTTCGAACGGCTCCCCGTCATCCACCAATATCTTCTCATCCTTACCTGAATCGATACAGCCCATCATCCAATACTTTTTCTGTCCATCTTCTTCGACAACCTGCCCGCCCAACGCCCCAATATCTTGATGCAACTCAAAATAATCCAACATATTGGACAATATATTTCCCGACAACAGTTCAGTATCGCTGTCTAAAAACCAGATGTATTTGCCATGTGACACTGTGATAGCCTGGTTTCGCGACTGTGCCGTTCCCAGGTTTTTATCATTGATAATAAGATGGACTTCCGGAAACTCTGTCCGAATGGCATCCACCGTGCCGTCCGTTGAATTATTATCTACAACAAGTATCTCGAAGTCTCCAACAATTGAAGAGCGGATAGAACTCAGACATTTAATCAGATCATTCTTCCGATTGTGCGTGCATATGATGATGCTGGTCTCTTTTTTTTCATGTGTCATTTACTAAAGTCCCGTCAATTAACTATAAATTTTTCATGCAATACGCGGACTAAATCGCTTATTGCACGAGTTCAGAGTGTTGAAGCCGCAAGACGTGCGGTATTTCGCCATAGACTCTATGCGAAACATCGCGGAACGCAGCAGATTCGGCGCTCTGGACTTGCTTTAGTGAAGAAAGCCAAACATTATTTAAGTTCAAATAGCCTACATGCAATTCGTCATTTCTGGTAATCGCTATATTTCTCCTTAAACCTCGTTGCTACAATCTTTTAGTAAAACCGTTTGGCTTTCTTTATGCAATACGCGGACTAATCAATAATAGAAACACCTTCCACCAATAACGGAATATTCCTTTTGCCCCACAACGGATCAGTCAGCGAAACTTTGTTCCTTCCGCTTCGTAGTGATATGGGTCCTATTTCAAAAGTTGTTAACTTATCAGGAGGAAACACATATAATTGTCCTGGCATAAACTTAACCTGTTTAGCTTGCTGTATAGCAACAGCTTCTATTTTCAGTTTAACATCCTGCGGTTTATCCGTAAGGTTATAAAGATCAAGGGTTGCTGTATCTTTTAAGATCCGCCAATCTCGAAAATCACGGGTTTTTGTATACCCCCACCCCTCGCCATACATTACCAGACTTTCTTCTCCCATGTTTTTAGCTTGCTCAACAACATCCTCAGGCAGATTATAAAACAACTCAACAATAATGCTGTTTGTGTATGACTGACTCACGTGCTTCCTGCTTCTGCCCCTGTAATTCAACCCTAAATCAACCAATTTCAAGCAGGCCTCATTCGTAATAGCAACATGTCGCGCAAAATGTTGTCTTGGCCAATGCCATGGACCTATACCAGGATCATTCCAATACTGTTTTAACACTTCCAGATATGCCGCATCTTTATACTTGCCAAAAAAGTTCTTGGCGGTATCACGCCATTTATATTTCAGATAGTTCTCCTGCGGAACATTTGGAACAGTGTACACAAAGAAAACATTGGTAGCAGGATGGATTCTTAACTGGTTCCATGGTATAAGCCAGTTATCTACCAGAATAGGCGTGCCCTGAGGAAGGTTCGAATCAGACCACTTAACAATATCATAATATGGCGTTGGCTTACCCGTGAGCCTTGTTGAAAGATGCGCTGGATAGACAAGAAAGATTACGGCTACACAGATAAACACACCTGACAAGATACGCGGAAACAAGCTTTGCTTATATTTCTTTATAAAAGGAAGGTCTGTGAAACAAATCAGGCCACTGACCAGAATCAGCAAATAAAAAGGAAAAAGGAAAACAAGATAGCGGGATGTTATTAATGATGATACAGCAAGCAATAACCCCCACGTTACTGCCATACCAACAACAAACAGGCCTGCAACAAGAAGATATTTTCTTTCTTTCCAGCGGGAAATGAATACACATACACCAAGAAAAAGAACTGTAAGGGTAAATAAAATACGCGGCCATGTATTGCCCCAGGCAAAGTTATAAATAAATGCAAAATTATCAGTATCAAGCAGGGATACTGTATGTTTAGATGGCGCCATTCCCTTTATTGCTCCAGGTGTATGCAACGCAAGGCCCCACTCTGAAAAAACAACAGGCAATCCAATTATAAGCATTGTAATGCTGGTAATCAGGAGCGGATAATATTTTCTTGGCGACCGAATAGCCCTGTAGAAGGTTGCTCCAAAAACAAAAATACCGAAAAATCCGGCCAATGGCCAACTGTTGGGCTGAACATGCAGAAGAAAAAGAAGACCCAAAGCAACAGCAACATAAAACATAGGCTTCAGATTCGTTTTGCCTTTAAGATAATCTATGAGCCATAACATCGCCCATAAAGCAAAACCTGTCCCGGCGCAGGCAAATACATAAGCGAAAACCTCTCTGGAGCATTGTATATGAAACGGATGCAAAGCCAGGAGTAAGGCTGTAACAAGCCCGAATTTAACGCCTCCAAGCAAACGCCCTGCGGCATACATGACAGGTATTGATATGATACCCCATATTGCTGCAGTAAGCCTGATGGTGAAAAAGGTCAATGGCAGATGAAATATGTCCAGAAAAGCTCTTGTGTAAGCCATCTGAAATGGCATAAAGCCCTGGCCCGCCACTTTCCTGATATCCCGCCATATCTCGAATGCTGAAAGATCCATCTTGCAGACCTTCCAGATCTCCATTGTATCGCCACGCATTGACACTTCGCCCAGGCGAATAAGCCGGAAATAAGCTCCAATAACCGTAATCAGAGCAAGCAAACATAAAGGTCCCCATTTTTTTAATCTCTCATTCAACATATTAATTGCTCAAATCTGATGCTCATTCGATATCGTTTGCAGACACAAAAACCTTTTTCTTTTTTTTAGACAGGATCAACAGGATTAACAGGATAAGAGGAAAAGGAGAGTTTTTCTTAGAAATCTATTTCCTCATCCAATGTTCTCATCTTTCTTTTTACTTCAACTTTGCGCTCAGCAAAATTCATTAACAGCCCTACCTCAATTCTGGTTGCCATCAGGTAATTGACAAGTTGTACTTCATGAGCCCTGATTATACGTCGAACCGACTTCAGTTCAATAATTACGACATCCTCCACCACGAGGTCTGCAGTGAATTCCCCTACCGTTTCTCCATCATAGTAAACAATGATAGGTTTCTGACTTTGGGCTTTAAGGCCAGCTTTCCTTAGCTCTATAAGCATACATTTTTCATATATTGATTCCAGAAACCCATACCCCATCTTATTATAGATTTTATATGCACACCCAATAATTTTCTCCGTGAGATCTTTTTGCTCTAACATTATTTTGCCTCCTTCAGGCTGTGATAACTCTTAACTGTTAAAACTTTTTTTCTCTTTTACTCCCTCCTTCCCTGATCCTGTAAATCCTGTTGATCCTGTCTAAAAATTCTTCTCTTCCCGTTCAAAGCGATGAAGAATCCGTTTTTGTTTTATAAATATGTCTGACAATGGCATTTGGCCGCCTTTTGACTTCAACCAGTACTTTCTTTAAGTAGATACCTATTACCCCCATGGAAAGCATGATAAGGCCGCCCACAGCCCAGATAGAGGCAATAATACTGGTCCAGCCGGATTCCGGTGTTATTCCGCTAAGACGCCTTATTACTACGTATGCAATTGAGCCCATTGACAAGATAAAAACGAACAACCCAATCCAAAAGACAAGCAATAACGGCGCGGTTGAAAAAGATGTAAGACCATTTACGAATAAAGCTAATTTCCGCTTCATGGTATAAGTCGTTCTTGAATGACTTAATTTAGAAACCAGATACGGTCTTTTTTCAAAACCAGCAAGTTCGTAAATAGCGCCCAGAAAAGATTCCCTTTCCTGATACTCAAGCAATGATTTAACATAACGACGCGTCATTAATCTTACGGTTATATGACTTTCAGGTATTTTAGTTTCCGATATAAAATTAAAGATTTTATAAAACAGCAATCCGGATAATCTCTCAAAGAATTTTCCTTTTCTATGTTTTTGCTGCCCGTATATTACATCAACGTTTTTTTCTTTCTTTATCTCCTGATAAAAATCGATAATCCATTCCGGCAATTCTTCAAGGTCTGCTTCTATAAGAAAAACATATTGCCCCTGCGCATGCTCCATTCCGGCCATATAAGCTTTATGTTGTCCGAAATTTCTTGATAAATCGATAATTGATACTCTCGAATTATCTTGCTGAATTTTAATTGCCTTCTCGAGCGAATCATCGTTAGAACCATCGTTAACAAATATAATCTCGTATTGATCAGTAATTGATTCAACAGCTTTCTTTGTTCTCTCATAAAACTCGCTCAAATACTGGGCGGAGCAATAAAGGGATGTTACTATTGAAAAAAGAGGCCTATTTTTTTCATCAATATTCAAGTTGTCATCCTCCATTCTTATCCTGTAAATCCTCTTAATCCCGTCTAAAAAATCTTTCTTTCTTTTTCATCCTCAGTTTTTCAGCATCAACTATCTTTTAGATACCGTAACAAGACCTGTACCTCTACTGACTAATATGGAGTCCTTCTCAATATTATGATTAACAATACAATTACATCCTATATTCACATGTTCAGATATTGTTATGTCCGGCATTATCCTCGTTCCTGAACCTATTATGCTGTATTCTCCGATACTGACATCGCCTTTTACTTTTTCCGTGTTTTCGGATTCCAGAGTACGGTAATCGGCAGACTTTGTGAAAATACTTACATGAGATGCTATGCCGGAGTAGTTTCCCATTGTTATTTTCCCGCCTGTTCCAGCCAGGAAACAAAAAGGTGATACATGAACATGATTGCCAAGAATAATATTGCCGGTCAAAATAGAAAAAGCGTCAATTCGAACACCATCTCCCAATGACCCCTGAATCGCAAATAACCTGGTATCCCTGGAAACCGCAACATCATCCCCTACTTTGTCAAACCCCATATCCATTAATTCAGCCTTGCTGTATATGTCTGACATGATTTCCTCTTGATTATTTTACTACTCTTTTTCTGATCCTGTAAATCCCTTTAATCCTGCCCAAGAACTCTTCTCTCCCTTTTCGCGTCCCTTTCGCGTGTTTAGCGGGCAACTCTTCTCTTCCGCTCCTACTCAATCAGCCTTACGCAACTTCAGCCAGGTTGTTTTAAGTTCAGTATAATCATCAAATGAATGCAAGGCTTTATCTTTAGAACCGTTACCGGAAAGCTTATAACCTCCAAATGGGGCGGTAATATCATCTTCACCATAACAATTAATATGCACAGTGCCCGCCCTGATCTTTCCTGCCGTCCGATGTGCTATATCAATATTATCGCACCATACAGCCCCGGCCAAACCGTAACTGCTTTCATTTGCCAATTTGACAGCTTCCATTTCGTTCTTTGCCGTTATAATTGAAAGTACAGGACCAAATATTTCTTCCTGAGCTATCCGCATATTGTTATTAACTTCATCAAAAATTGCCGGTGTAATATATGCTCCGCCTTTTACGGGTGCAGCCTCATTTCCACCCGCAATAAGTTTTGCACCTTCACCATTACCTATCTTAATATAATTCAAGACTTTTTCAAGATGCTCATGACTAACCATTGCTCCAATTGTTGTTTTCTCATCCAGGGGATTGCCCGGCTGATAATCAGGAAGATGCTTTAAAAGAAGTTCCAGCATCTCATCATGCAAAGCTTTTTCTATTATCAAACGAGAGGGAGCAGAACAGGTTTGTCCCTGATTAAAGAATATGTTCTTTGCCAGAACTTCTGCCGCTTCCTCAAGTCTGCCGCAATCTTTCAAAACAATAAACGCGCTTTTTCCGCCACATTCAACAGCTACACGCTTCATATTTGATTGACCTGAATATTGCATAACTTTTTTCCCGACAGCACTTGAGCCTGTAAAGAAAATGCCGTCAACATCATCATGCAAAGCCAAAGCTTTCCCCGTAATTTCTCCTGGCCCAGGCACAATATTTAAAACCCCATCAGGAATACCTGCCTCTGCAGCCAATTGGCCAAGATAAATCGAGCTTAAAGAAGATTGTTCCGCCGGCTTAAGCACGAGGGAATTGCCTGCGGCTAAAGCGGGACCTATTTTCCAGGCAACATTTTCCATAGGATAATTCCAGGGCGTAATAGCTCCTGCAACACCAAGCGGCTCTCTGGTTATTGTCCCCAACACGCCCGGCTGGCGGGGAACACATTTATCGTACAGCTTATCAATTGCTTCGGCGTACCATCTGATACATCTTACAGCCAATGGAATGTCATTATTAAGACAATTACCAACCGGTTTCCCCATGCTTAATGTATCCAGCAATGCAAGTTCTGCGGCATGTTTCTCAATGAGAACTGTAAAGTTGAATAATATTTCTTTCCGCGCAACAGGTTTTTTATTATACCAGCGGCCATCTTCAAAAGCTTTGCGGGCGGCAGATACCGCCTTATCGATATCATTTACAGAACAGGATGCGACAGAAGCCAGCATGCGTCCATCCACAGGGCTTTTGCGGCTGAAAACCTCATTGTTCTCAGCAGCTATGTATTGTCCGTCAATAAACGCCTTGCCATTCGGTTTGATTTCCTCTGCCTTTTTGACCCAATCTGTTTTTGATGTCATATAAGAATCCTAGTTAGCTATTAATAAAGAAAATGTACAACACATTCGGCAAATTATAAACTGATTTATCTCTAAAGAAACAGGTTCCTTTATTCTCATGTGGTTTTGAAGGCATTTTTCAATATAGGATTGATCTTTTTACGAAACAATACCCAGAAGATTTTAAACAAATAACGAAAATCCTCCCTCGACTTCAACTTGGGTAGTAAATGGGTGTAGAAATTCTTCGGATTCAGGAAGAAGAAGAATTTATGAACAAACCACCGTCCTGAAGCCTCTGAAAGAAGCTTATTGAGTTCGACTGCAGTCATCGTAGATGTATCATAATCACTGTAATAGTAGTGAGAACCTCGCCCTGCGTCTTGCTTTATCAACCCATCCTTTTTCAAGATGTCATAAAGATCACTACCCGCATTAGGCTTGGCAATAAAGAAATAACTATAGTCCAGAGCAGTGTCGTAAGCATAGCCAACAGTTTCCACTATCTGCTCACGGGTCTCATAAGGAAACCCTATAATGAAATTAGCCGAGGTCCAATAGCCTAATTTGTTTGCCTTAACGATCAACTCCCTGGTCTTCTGAAGATCAACGGGTTTACGAATAAATTTGAGAGTTGCCGAACAACCACTCTCAATCGGAAAACGTATTGCATAAAACCCAGCTCGGCGCATCTTCACTAATAATTTTTCGTCCACCAGCCAGGTACTGGTTCCCGCTTCATACCAAAAGCACAGATCCAAACCACGCTCAATGAAATAATCACAAAAATCGTGGATACGATCTTTCTTTGTCATAAATTGATCATCATTGATAACAATCTCCCTGATACCGTATTTGGAAACAAGTAATTCTATTTCCTCAATTACTTTTTCAAGATCGAAAGGCCGCCATTTCCGCTCCCACATAACATTAGTGCTGCAAAACACACAATTGTAAGGGCATCCTCGGGATGTCATGATCGTGGCTATCGGTTCATTACGAGCATACCAGAGACATTTTTTATTGAATGATTTATAGCGGTCCATATCTATGAATGTGCGATCCGGAATGGGCAGCATGTCCATATTTTTTATGAGTTCACGCGGGGGATTTGATTTGATCGTCTGTTCAGAAGGACGGAACGACACACTCTCAACTGTTTCAACAGGATATTCGCCTCGAAATGAACGTACTAATTGCTCCAAAGTGATCTCGCCTTCACCGCGCACAACAAAGTCTACACAATGGTTCTCCTTGAGAATAGATTCCGCCTCAATGGTTGCGTGGGCTCCACCCATCACAACGGGCACAGACGACATAGCGCGTTTAACTATAGCTGCAATTTCAAAGGCATCAATAGCGTAAGCTGTAAAATTACATGTAATACCAACCAAATCGGGAGCCAACCTGTGCAGTTCATTCTTTATATATGCCTCATCATCAATACCCAAAACATATAAATCATCCCTACGCTTCGGTTTGTCTGCACCCATAGCATAAAGATCAAGAACTGTGACCTGCACCTCTTCACCAAAAACATGCTTCAGATAAGTAGCCAAGTATAAAAGGCCCAATGGCTCAGAAAGGTAAATACCCGGATCATTAACGGTTATGTATGGATGGATAAGAACAATATTCATATTTAGGCATTCACGATACAATTCCTGCTAACAGGTATCTTTATTTTTCTAATGTCTCTTTTAACGCGTTTTTCTTAACCTTCCCAATAAAAGAACGAGGAAACTCCTTTATAAACACAATTCTATCAGGCCGCTCATGCTGTCCCAGGCTTGCTTTACAATATTGGACCACTTTACTCTTAAAGTCGGCAGTATCATTATCAGAAATAACGCAGGCTGTAATATCTTCCCCCCAGAAATCATGAGGGCAACCAATAACTGCAACTTCTTCAATGCCGGACATCAGACTGAGCACAGATTCCACTCTTGTTGGCGAAACATTAATTCCGCCCCTTATAATAACATCTTTTTTTCTGCCCGTTATTTCTATTTTGCCGTTTACCTGTGATGCCATATCACCTGTGTTCATAAATCCATCCTTATCAAAAGGAGAAACAAATTTACCATCCTCAAGATAGCCCATCATGGAAAAAGGTGACTTTATCCATAGTTCCGATTCTTTTCGAATAGCAACTTCTATCTCCGGCAAAGGAACGCTGAAGTCAATATCCGCCTCTGCATCATCTTTATTCTGGCAGGACAAAGGTCCGCCAAGTTCCGTTATGCCGTAACAATCCTGAAGGGGAATTGAGAACATATTCTTAAAACGTTGACGAAGAGCTTTCTGTATAGGAGCTGAAGTGCATTGAACCTGTGTGATCTGAGATTTAACAGCCTCTATAGTTTCAGAGTCTCTTGTCAAACGGCACAACGCAGAAGCAATCGTCGGTATAATACTGAGGGTATTAACAGACCTGCCAAGCGGCCTAGGCCAGAACTCAACTGCCATTGCGGGCGAAAACAATGGCCCTTCAACAATCGAAGCTCCCGCTGTAAAAGGAGAAAGCATGGAATTAAGAAAACCTGCCATATATGTCATAGGCAGAACATGATATATTAGCGTTTTATCCGACATACCAGTCAAGCAAGCAAATGCGTGAGCACAACCAACAACGGACCTGAAACTGTGACAAATAGCTTTGGGTTTTCCGGTTGAACCAGCCGTAAACATGACAAGAAAAGGAGAGTCTAAACCGGCTTTAAGAACAAATGAACCGGTCTCTTTGCAATCTTTGTGAATTGCAGGAGGATCATGAAGAACTAAAGCCGGTTTCATGGAATCCAGGATATAGCCTATCGTGTTTTTGTGCAGAGTATCGACTATAGGACACGCGACAAACCCGCCTATTGCGCAGGAGAAATAACAGCAGATTACCGCAAAACTGTTTGACAGAATAAAAGCAATTTTATCCCCTGGCTTTAACCCTTTGTTTTTCCATTCCTCAGCCAGCTTTTGAGCATTATATAAAAGATCTCCATATGTATAATCATGGTCATCAACAGCAGTAAAGAAAGTCCTATCTTTACTGTCTTCAAATCTATCAGCAATGATTTCCAATGCATTAGAATGCATATTATCAGCCCTTTCGACAAAACACCTGCCCGCCCGTCCGGCTTCGCCGGACTAGATAAAACAGATTGAAACAGATAAAAGAGGATAGGAATATAATATGCCTAATCTTTAGAAATCTGCGTGTTCCACCTGCAAATCTTCTCTTCTTCTTTCATCTTTCCTTTGTTGCCTGTCCGACGACCTGTCCTCCAACCTGTCCTCCAACCTGTCCTTCATAGCTCGAAGAGCGACGTAGGAAGCCTTGAGCGAAGGATGGATCCCTGCCGAACTCACCGATCTGTTCAAATCTTTTCTTTTTTTGCAAATCATTTCTTAATCTGTTTTATCTAGCGAAGCGGGCGGGGAAATCTTCTCTTCTTCTTTCTTTTCGCGTGTTTCGCGGGCAACTCTTTTCCTCCTCTCATCATTAATTTTCAGAAGAACATTCTATCTTTTGTTCAATGATTGTTGATAAGCCCTGAATGGTTCTGAATTCAGCAAGCTGAAAATCGCCGTCATTGAACCGGAAAGAAAACTGATTCTCTACCGCCTCAATAAGCTCAATAATCCCGAAAGAATCAAGAAGCCCGCACTCGTAGTAATCTTTACTGACATCAATAACAAGATCCTGATCCTGATTGTGCCCCACAAACCACTTTACTACCCAATCTTGTATTTCGTTTTGCATGAAAGAATACTGCCCGCCCGCTCGTCCTGTCGAATGACAGGGCTTCGCTAGATAAAACAGATGGAAGAGGATAGGAATATAATATCTAATCTTAAAAAATATGCGTGATCCAATCCTACGCCAAGGCTACGATGGACATGTATGTCGACAACTCTCCTAATTTTTAATCATTTGGCCAATTTCTTCTCTTCATCCGTTTAAATCTGTTTTATCTAGTCCGCCGCAGGTGGACGGGCGGGCAATTCCTCTCTTTTTCCTATCCCGTAAATCCTGTTGATCCTGTCTGAATCTCTTCTGTTATATAAACCGATCGAAGTCATCAACAACTTCCGCTTCTTTACCTTTGATCATATCTTCCAAAATGAGATTCGAATCATGACGAATGCAATGCATTTTACAATCCAGAGAAGGATCCAGCTTGTCCATGACTTTCCTGCGTTGTTCTCCATGCCACATATCTTGAAATGACATTTCCTTCACATTTCCCAGCTCCTTATCATCTCTTCCTCTGAAATACGGGCATATATAAGTTCCATTCGACGTTACTAAAGTACGAAGCTGGGCAACAGCACAACGCGTATAATCCTTTTGCTCAACCGACGACTCACCGCTTAAGGTATTCTTTAATTTTGTGGCCTGCAGGACCCTGAAATTATCATCTTCCAGCAACAAAGCTTGCTCGATTTGTTCCTTTACCATGGATATCAGATCTTCCCTCTGACTAATTGCAAAATGATGAATATTATACATGGGTTTAACTTCGTAATAATCACACCCTATCTCCTTGGCAAGAAGGGCCGCCTGGTATATTTCTGAAACGTTAGAAAAAGGCCGGTCATTATCAGGCTTCACAAATCCAGTCTCATCGATTCCAGACGGTATAAGACCAGGTTCCTCTTTTCTGTTTTTTTTGCATGAATCAGACTTATCAAACTCACCTTCAGAATAAATCATAAACGAGTAACCTAATTTTCCGCTTTTAATCTTCGCCAGCTTTTTCATGTTCTCAATTACTTTATTAAACACCGAAACTCCGGAAGGGCTCGTTCTAATACGGTTAAATGTATCTGACGTTGCAGCATCTACTGAGACCCGAACCCAATTGGCGTATTTAGCAATGCAATCAATATATCTACCTATCAGAAGTCCATTCGTTGTGATACCGACATGAACATCATTCTGGCCCAAATACTCAATCACCCAACCTATCTCCGGATGCGCCAAAGGCTCACCCCCTCCAATCAATACAACTGCCTTCACACCGGCATCCACCATTTCCTTTACAAGCTCGCGAACACGTTTTCTTGAAAAGAACCCTTTATTCAACAAGTCCCGGCTAATGCAGTCCGGGCAGGCCAGGTTACATATAGTTGTCGGGTCAAATTCTACTACCCAGGGATTAGAGGATCCTTTTCCCCAGTTAATTTGCTTCAAATAGTCAACGAGAGAACGCTGGCGGAGTTTTTCCGTAAGACTTACTTCACTCTTTCGCTTGTCTTTATTCTCAGGCATTTTTTCCTTATATATCGACGGATAACACGATCAACATCATAAAAAAAGTGTACTTCTTCCAGACAATAAGATCAAGATTAGAGGAATTTGCGATGTAACGCAAATTCAAAGGAGGTAGCAAGGGATAGGAAGGGCCCGAAAGGAAGCAAAACCTTGCAAAATGAAAAGCATTATTCACATCTAAGACATACAGGTAGATTTTCAAAGCTGTGAACTTGGGCCGAACTCACAAACCCAAGAGTGGAGGGATTATGCTCTTTCGCCGGCCTAGCCCCAATATTTCACGAATCCTCTAGAAAAAGATGGTAATTCCTTTGTAACC
>JBHORK010000119.1:0-6195 GCA_042565725.1 Verrucomicrobiota bacterium | reverse complement strand
CTGCACAACATTCACAGCCTCTCAGGGTCTGCTCCTTATGACTTCTGAATACTTTCTTCAGATTTTAAGTTTTTTTTTAAGTCTCCCTGCTGGTCTGCGCCGCTACCGCCCTGTCGAAGGTGGTTTATTTTCTCCAAAATCTCTTCCAACGAAACCACAACTGCAGCGCGCGAACACCGAATCAACGCTGTTTCAAGAAGTGTTTTCTTAGACATCGCATATCTCATGCGGCTCTCTGTTTGCGACAGAAGATCAGCTATTCGCAACAAACGAGCGGAGTCAGTAAGTTCTGCCTGCTTTTTCAAGGTTTCATATTGCGCTTCCACCAGATCCAAGCCGGCGCCCGCATTACCAGCGTGAAGACTTACAAGCAGATTCCTGAAATACTCCATAAGCTCCAGAACAAGCCTCTGCAGGTCTTTACCTGCTTCATCCAGCTCTGCTATTATCTCAATGACCTGTTTAATTTCACCTTTCAGAATACATTCCGCCAGTTTTTCGAGTATGCCGTGCGAGACCAAGCCAAAAACGGAAAGTACATCTTCTTCTTTAATTTTCGTACCCTTGAAGGAAATAAGCTGGTCTAAAGCCGATTCAGCGTCACGAAGACCGCCCTCCGCCCCTCTCGCAATCGCCAGCAATGCGTCATCATCAACTGTGATCTTTTCCGCCTTTGCAATAATTTCAAGACGATTAACAATGTCGGGCATGGAGATCCTTCGAAGATCAAAGCGCTGACAGCGGGAAAGGATTGTGGTAAGTATTTTCTCAGGTTCGGTAGTGGCAAACATAAATTTCACGTGCGGAGGAGGTTCCTCAAGCGTTTTCAGTAAAGCATTGAATGCCGCCGTGCTGAGCATGTGAACTTCGTCAATGATATATATCTTGAACTGCCCGCGTGTTGGAGCGTACTTGACGGTCTCCCTCAAGTCACGAACCTGTTCCACGCCATTGTTTGACGCACCGTCGATTTCCAACACATCAAGATTATTGCCTGCCGCTATTTCGTTACATGAATCACATTTACCGCATGGTTTTTCCGTAGGCCCTTTTTCACAATTAAGCGCCTTGGAAAATATACGCGCTATGGACGTCTTACCTATACCACGCGGCCCAACGAACAGATATGCATGAGCAATTCTGTCCGTTCGGATGGCGTTTTTCAGCGTCTGCGTAACATGGCCCTGCCCGACAACATCGTCAAACTGCTGGGGCCGCCACTTTCTAGCTAAAACTTCGTACGACATGACAATATCTATGGTAAATGGTTAATGATTAACGTTGTGAGAATATAGGAATTTATAATACAACGCAAGACCCAGAATCATAGAGCTTTTGCGCCGTAAGCGCAAAAAGCAGGAGTCAGAATTCAGGAGTCAGTATTCAGGAGTCAGTATTCAGGAAAACAGTAGTATTTACAGGATTCTCTTTACTCCTGAATTCTTGTGCCTTTCTCACATCACGTATCTCGTGAAGCGTATTTCGTCCGGTTCCCTTTCTACCTTTAAACACTCAACAACCAACAGGGAACACCCAATGTCCAAGGATAATATATCTGCCTGCTTTGATAGTTGGATATTCCTTGTTGGATATGGGATATTCATGTTCTCTCTACCCCGAAACCTGCCTGTCCTCCATAGCCTCGGCGGAGGAGGGAACACAGAAACCTGCACTCTCCTCTATAAACCCCTATTCTCCATTGACCATCAACCATTAACCATTTACCATTCTTTCCTATGGATCACGAACATTATATGCAGATGGCTATTCAGCAGGCAAAACAGGCACAGGAAGAAGGCGAAGTACCTGCCGGATGCGTTATTGCGCGTAACGCCTCTGTTATCGGACGCGCCCATAACCAGACTGAACTGCTTAAAGACCCGACAGCCCATGCCGAAATGATCGCTATTACTCAGGCAGCCAGCGCTGTTGGAGACTGGCGGCTGACCAATACAATTCTTTACGTAACCAAAGAACCATGCGCCATGTGTGCGGGCGCTATTATTCTGGCAAGAATCCCAATAGTTGTCTTCGGAACACCCGACCCACAGCGCGGCGGAGCTGTTTCCGTATTCAATATATTGAATCACCCCCAGCTCAATCATCAATGCGAGGTCATATCCGGTATTCTCGAAGAAGAATGCCGCACACTCCTGCAGAATTTCTTCAAAAAACAACGAAAAAAGGAAACACAATGAAACATATTCTTTTTATTCTAATTCTGCTTATTACCGGATGCAAAACAACCCAGGCAAAAGATTCATTGCTTCAGCCTCCACCGATGAATCCAAAATCCCCTGAAAGTTCGGATGTCAGAAACAAACCCAAGGACTTCACGGGACAAGCCAGTTTTACCTTTGTAAACGGTACCCGTTACGAGGGAGATTTTGTCCAAGGCGGATTTCATGGCACAGGTAAAATGATATATACAAACGGCAACGTCCACGAAGGTATCTACAAAAACAATACCGCGCACGGAAAAGGCAAGCTCACATGGCCAAACGGTAACGTATATGAAGGCCGGTTCGCAAACGGAATTATGCATGGGCGAGGCACAATGACATACGCCAACGGAACCAGCTATAAAGGCAGCTACAAAAACGGCGTCTTACACGGCAAGGGAACATATACTTTCATCGACGGCACAAAATATGTCGGCCAATTCATGAACGATCTAATGCACGGCCAGGGCAAAATGACGTTCCCGAACGGTGACGTTTACAAAGGCGAGTTCAAGTTTGACAAATTTAACGGTCAGGGCGAGTTAATCACCAAAGGCGGCGAGAAAAAGATTGGAACATTCAGGGATGGGGTGTATGTGGGAGAGCAGGAAGGAAACGGCGAAGGGGCGACACGGTGACGCGGAGAAGATTTGCCCGCCCGTCCCCACAACAACATCAACCTTAATCCTTTTCGGTTGGTGCTGCACCTGACTCCTGTCTCCTTCTTATTCGTCTAACGGTTGCGGTTGCGGCATTCTTGCCTCTCCCCCTTTGTGCTTTGGACATTCCTTGTTGGCTGTTGGATATTCTATTCTCACCCTGAAACCTAACACCTTTCTCCTGGCTCCTGACTCCTGAATTCTGACTCCTGTCCCCACATTAATCATTGACCTCCAGCCCCCTCCAATATACTCTCTCTTTTCTCGTTCTCATTTTAAATCACTACTAAAGAAGGGGGATATGTTTACATGATTGTATCAACAAAACAATTGTTTGCGCACGCTTACGGAAAGTATGCCGTCGGAGCCTACAACATCAATAACGCGGAACAGGTAATGGGGCTGTTTAGGGGTAATATGGACAGCAAAGCGCCTTTCATTATCCAACTCTCAAAAGGCGCCCGTGCATATACAGACAAAAGACTTCTCGAAGGAATGATCCGTTCGGCGGATGAAATATTTCCAGACGCTATTTTTGCCGTCCACCTCGATCACGGCGACGAAGAAGCATGCATGGATTGTATCGCAAGCGGTTTTTACAGCTCAGTTATGATCGACGCGAGCCACGAATCTTTTGACGAGAACATTGCCATAACTAAACGCGTAGTTGACGCCGCACACGCAAAAGATATTTCTGTTGAAGCGGAACTCGGCAAACTCGGCGGCGTGGAAGAACATGTTTCTGTTGATGAGGCAGACGCTAAACTTACCGACCCGAAAGAAGTAGAAGAGTTTGTAAAGAAAAGCGAATGCGACAGTCTCGCATGCGCGATCGGAACAAGCCACGGCGCATACAAGTTCACAGGCTCACAGGGCCTTCATTTCGAAGTTATTGAAGAAATTGCAAAGCTTCTTCCCGGCTTCCCGATGGTTATGCACGGCTCAAGCTCCGTACCGCAGGACGAAGTCGAACGAATCAATGCGGCCGGCGGTTCTCTTAAAGGCGCAAAAGGTGTCGATGAAGAACAGATAAGCAAAGCTTCTAAGATGGGCGTAACCAAAGTCAACATCGACACCGATGGTCGGCTGGTATGGTGCCGCGTACATCGCGAAAGTTTCAGGGACACCCCCGAAAACTTCGACCTGAGACCTGCGGGCAAAATTTTCATGGCTGAGTACGCGAAGTACATCGCTCACAAGAACGAAGTGCTCGGAAGCGCCGGTAAGCTCGACGAAGTACGAGCAGAACTCGCGTAATTTCATAAAAAACAACAAACATTATAGATATTCGACAAACACTGGCAGTATCTTCGAGTTATGAACTTGGGCATAACTCCCCGCAGGTGCGGGGTTGAAACCACCCTGTCATGCGACAGGATATGCAGTAAGACCAAAGAGCGAAGGAAAGGGGATGTTTCGCACGCCTATTATTTCGTCTTCGAAATACTCCAGCAAAGAAACATTCCTTTTCCGAAGCGATGAGATGCGGGTTTGATTTTCGAACGAAATTCATCCTGCATTCCCGAAACAACAAATTTTTCTAATATCAATTAAAACAGGAGAAGAAATGAGCGATAAAAATATGATTATGATCGACGGCAATACCGCAGCCGCCACAGTGGCCCACGCGGTAAGCGAAGTTTGCGCTATTTACCCTATTACACCCTCTTCTCCCATGGGCGAAACTGCCGACGAACTCAGCGCGGCGGGTGTAAAGAATATATGGGACACTATTCCGCAAGTTGTAGAGATGCAGTCCGAAGGCGGAGCCGCTGGTGCAGTCCATGGCTCACTCACTTCAGGTGCACTCTGCACAACATTCACAGCCTCTCAGGGTCTGCTCCTTATGATCCCGAACATGAATAAGATTGCCGGCGAACTGACCAGCACTGTCTTTCATGTCTCAGCGCGCTCCCTGGCTTTCCAGGCTCTTTCTATTTTCGGAGATCACTCTGACGTCATGTCCGTCCGTCAAACAGGCTTTTCTCTTCTGTCTTCATCCAGCATTCAGGAAATTCATGATCTCGCATTGGTCGCACATGCCGCCACACTGGAGACCAGGATCCCGTTCCTTCATTTCTTTGACGGCTTCAGAAGTTCTCATGAACTCCAGAAAGTGGAACAGATCTCCCGTGAAGTCATAAGAGACATGATTGATGATGATCTGGTTATCGCACACAGAAAACGCGGACTCAGCCCGGACAACCCTACTATCCGCGGAACCGCACAGAACCCGGATGTTTATTTCCAAGGTCGTGAAACGGTTAACAAATATTATGATGCAGCTCCCGGTATTGTTCAGAAATGCATGGATAAATTCGCTAAGTTAACAGGCAGACAATACAAATTATTTGATTATGTGGGCGCACCTGACGCCGAGAAAATCATTGTTCTTATGGGATCAGGCGCAGAAACCGCACATGAAACCGTAGATGCATTGTGCGCGCAGGGCGAAAAGGTCGGCGTTATCAAAGTCCGCCTATATAGACCATTCGACACCAAGGCTTTTGTCGATACTCTGCCTGAATCATTTAAGTCTATAGCCGTTCTGGATCGGACCAAAGAACCGGGCGCTATCGGCGAACCGCTTTACACCGACATACGCACTGCTATCGGCGAAGCTATGCATAACAAATGGATGGATATAAAAGATTACCCCGTAATCGTCGGCGGCCGTTACGGTCTGGGCTCAAAGGAGTTTACACCCGCAATGGTAAAAGCGGTATTTGACAATCTGTCCGCCGAGGAACCTAAGAATCATTTCACAGTAGGAATAATAGATGATGTCACCAATTCCAGCCTGGAAGTGGATAACTCATGGCACATTGATCATGCAGGCCGTGTTGAATGTATGTTCTACGGACTGGGTTCTGACGGCACCGTAGGCGCCAACAAGAATTCCATCAAGATCATCGGCACCGATACAGACAACTATGCGCAGGGTTATTTCGTGTACGACTCGAAAAAAGCCGGCGCTATGACCGTATCTCATCTTCGTTTCGGGCCGGAACTTATCCAGAGCCCTTATCTCTGCACAAAGGCCGATTTTGTTGCATGTCACAATTTCTCGTTCCTCGAAAAATACGACATGCTCGCCAATGCGAAGGATGGCGCTGTATTCCTGCTCGCCAGCCCGTTTTCGGCGGATGAAATATGGGACCACATGCCGGATGAGATTGAACAGCAGATTATAGATAAAAAGATAAAGTTCTATGTTATTGACGCTATTCATCTGGCTAAAGAACTCGGGCTCGGCGCCAGAATCAACACCATAATGCAGACATGCTTCTTTGCTATCTCCGGTGTTCTTCCCA
>JBHORK010000118.1:0-6361 GCA_042565725.1 Verrucomicrobiota bacterium | reverse complement strand
GAAGAAGATCAAATGTGTATTCATAAACAAGACCAGTAGAAACAACAGAAGAATCCAGTGGCAATGTAAACATTAACCCATCATTTGCAGCGTTGAAGGAAGGACGTAACTGCTGAACAAGGGGATTGTAACCAAAATAGTACTCAACAATATTCGGCAATCGATCACCATCCGGATCTCCATAGGATGCCGCGTTGGAACTGATTAATGAACCCCAGTTTGTATATTGCCATGATTCGTACGGCGTGGTTTCATGTTTCTCAAGACGTATATTATCAAAATCCAAATAGGTTCCCGCCCCTTGTATCTTTGATATCTTCAGCGCCAGATTTTTGTACACGGGAATGGATGTGCCCGTTGGAATCATCAGCCGAACATCAGTAAACTTCCCTGTCGCAGTACCACCGCTGGCCAGAGCGTTCAAATCTGATTGGGTGACAATCAGCGGTTCTACAATAGTCTGGCCATCTGCGAGAAGCTCAACTCTGGAGTCACCGAATATACCAGTGTTGCGTACACCGAAGGCTATTGAGACGGAATACGTGGAATTAGATTCTATGGGGCCGCGCATCGTTTGGAAGAAACAATTACTGGCCGTGCCTCCCTCAAGAAACGCCACATGTTTCCCTGACATGTTGGTCGCCACCCCTCCGGATGCTCCCGCGTCATCGGCGGCGGGATAGTAATTAGACGCGGGATTATAATAGCCATTTGTTCCGTCGGCCATGCTGTCTATTGCCGAAAGTATGCGCCAGTTAATCACAGACGGAGAGGACACCAGATCTTGAACAATATGTAAGGAACCATCTGAGAGTGCAGGCTTCGTCGTGATTGCGGGATCGGTGTTACTCTCAAAATCACTGTTTTCTATAAAGTTTGAAACTGTACCCGTCAGGATAACAGCCCATTGCCCGGCATGATCCAGATAACCACGGCTATTGAAATGCACTGTATCGTTAAGCTTGCCGCCGCTGGCCGTTTCAAGATGGAAATCATCTGTTGACGCACCAAGGAAGAGATTCGTGGTTCCGTAGGCTGCATAAATCTGACCCATAATAATTGCTGTTTCTGAAGAAATTGTTGCAGGAGATACACCATGAAACGACGCCTCTGCCACATACCATGGAATATTCCATCCGGCATCCGTATGACTCTGTATAACAATCGAACTCATTCGAGATGCATATGCGGCCGTAGTTGTGAGATCCACTGAGTCTGACTCGCCTTGATGCCAGAGAAAAGCTTTGAAGCCGTTTGTCGGGAAGGATTGTATTGAAGGCCTGATTCTGGAGTCATACATTCCTCCTGGCGGGATCCATTCAACAATTTTCGATCCCCCTTTGCCCATACTCAGAAAGCCGATAGGCACCTGTTCCGCATCGCACAGCATATCTGCAAGTCTGGACCATGTGGAACCGCTGGTACCGGCGGCACCCGGTTGCGGGTCATAAGCATGACGCCATGTCGCTGCAGTGCGTGATGTTCTGGCGCTGACCCTGTCGTTTGTAGGTGTATATTTCGGGTTTCCATAATTGGAGGCATTCGACTGTCCTGCGGTCAGGTAAATATCACCCACTCCGACACGATCAAGAGATGAGCTTACCTGAGAAAGTCCGCCGACCATTACACGAACCTCCAATGTATACCATCCGCCTTCCACAACATTCGTTAAGATCCCTGAATATGCATTGCCGGAAGGGGAAGCATCTATAATCTGCCAGCCTGTATCCTGGCCGTTGTTGCTCACCCCTGCCATAACAACAGCTCTGGCTTCAATCCTGTCAGCAGAACCTGAGTATGTGCCGCTGATATCGATGTTTGCTGTTCCTTCCGAGCGCTGGACAATATGTCTTGCAGTCGGTGCGGTTATGTTGATTGCGCTGACCGTATATTTGAAGTTAGGCCCTATGTAAGAGTTGCTTTGTGTGTTATCAATTAAGAATGTCCCGGTTGTTGCCGTAGTCGGCATCCTTTGATCTGCCTCTGTTGACTTCCCACTCCCCCATATAATATCACCTGTAAATGTTCCAGGAAGGTCGTACTTGAAGCTCTCCTCAAAGCATTCAGCGGCAATCAGATAATTGCTGCCGGCATACAGATTCAGAGGTGCGCCAAGTGTTGCATAACAGACATTGTTTGAACCGCCTCCATCCGATTGCACGGGAGTTCCGTTGGTAACCGTGATCTCGTCCAGCTTGACTCCTGTATCCCAGTTGAATATGGCAGCCTGAAGATCGACCAATATTCCATCGTCATTCATATCATAAACGCCAATATGCGTAACCTGTATATTTGTTACAGGAGAAAATGTATACCCTACGGTGAAATCAAGCCCCTGCGATGAGCCTCCTCCCGTTGTTACGAATGCATGTTGAGATGCTGCTTCAACCTGGATATTTGTTAAGCCAAACAACATAGATAGCGCTATCCAAAAGCTTTTAGACATAAGTCACCTTATAACAATTACAGATGCGTTATCCAAATATATTTTGTTATGAGGATTTTCCGGGATGAACATTCAGACAGTAAGTCAGGTGTATTTCCGGCTGACTAGAAACTTTCATAACGAAATATTATTTTCCCGCTAAATACGCGAAATAACGCGAAAGAAGAATATCAGAAATCAACATCTTCAAGATCTGCATGCTCTAACACAATACGTTCATATTGAAGACCGGGATAATGCCCAAAGTTCACCAATAATCCAAGTTTAAATCCTGTAGCATTCAGATAATTTAACATCTGTGCTCTATGTTCATCCGCCAGTGCAGAAACTGCTTTAACCTCAACAATAATTTTATTAAAACATATAAAATCCGGTATGTATTTTTGAGAAAGCAATTCATTTCTATAGTATAATTCCAATTTCTGCTGCGCATTAAAAGGTATATTGGTCAACTCAAATTCAATTTCCAGACATTCCTGATATACCGCTTCCAAGAACCCGCATCCCTTATCTTTCTAAACAGCAAAACATGATCCAATAATTTTGTACGCTTCATCTTTGTAAATTAAATCTACCATCATTCCTCTTTCGCGTTATTTCGCGTGTTTAGCGGGCTGCTTTCTCCTATGCTTTACCATCATATTCTTTCGCGTTATTTCGCGTGTTTAGCGGGCTGCTTTCTCCTATGCTTTACCATCATATTCTTTCAGGAACAAAATACCTTTTTCGATAACAGACAAATCCATTTCATGAACTTCTATCTTCTCACCAATATGGTCAGGCAGAGTAATAGTCAGATGCCCACCAAGATGCTCGCGGAACTCTTCCAAGCCGCCAATAATATCAAGCCGGCCGCTTTTGTCTTTGCTTTCCAGGAGCCTGTCCCATATCGGAAGACCTATATTCTGCAATGTTGCAAGAATTCGATCTCTTTCTTCTTCGGTAATAAATCCTTTATCAGCAGCGTAAAAAGAGTCCAGCGCTATACCAATAGCAACGGCCTGACCATGGCCTATCTTATATCCCGAAAGCACTTCCAGCTTATGCGCAGACCAATGACCAAAATCCAAGGGACGTGCCGCTCCAAACTCAAAAGGGTCCCCTCCTGTCTTGATATGATCCAAATGCAGAACAGCAGATTTTCTTACCACATATTCAATAGTTCCCTCATCCCGTTCCGCAAGCTTTGCCGCGTTACTTTCAAGATAATTGAAAAAATCCGCATCTTTGATAATTGCCACCTTTAAAGCTTCCGCAATTCCGCCCGCCCAATACTTTTCTTCAAGTGTTTCCAGGAAATCAAAATCTACAAGAACCGCGGAAGGTGGCGCGAATGTACCGACAAAATTCTTCATCCCATGTTCATCCATGCCGTTCTTAACACCCACACCGCCATCACCCTGTGAAAGAACTGTTGTAGGAATGCGTATAAGCCTTACACCGCGATGAACCAATGAAGCGGCAAATCCTACCATATCCAGAACACTGCCGCCCCCAACAGCAATAACAAAGCTATGTCTGCACAAATGACCACTACCTATGCTGGCCATAATATTCCTAACCACGCCCCAGCCGTTCTTTGTGCGCTCTCCGCCCGGCACTTCTTCCGGATCTTTCACCAGATCAAAGACATCCGAATTTGCAGAGCAATATGTTCTTATCTTTTCTTCTAAATCAGGAATCGCTTTTATTACACCATCATCAATATATACAAGTGTTCTGCTTGCGCTCCCGCATCCCAGCCCCTTTGCCGTTTCAGATAAAATATTATTTTCCGTACTGAAAAGATCCCGCGTAAAGTGGACGGGGTACGAATAATCGACGGAAAAGCTTTGCTTGTAACAATCTGATTCCATATTTTTCAATTCAGTGCTCATGATACCTCGTTCAGCCATAACTTAATATAAGAAGCCAGTTCAACATGATTCGCCGGCACAGTATCCACGCAGGTTGACGCCCAGCATGTTCTCCTGGAAGACACCACCCTGCCGTGCGATCCGCGCACCTTGCCGGTATCTTTGCTGACAGATCCCGGCGGCCAGCCCCAGAATAATTCACATGGATCATAACCCGGCTTATTATGAATATCCACATGTCCGGCATATTCCGGACCTGTTTCATTTTCGTTCCACCATGGATAAGACATCCACTTGCCTTCTGATGCAATAAGCACAAGGTTTCCTGAGTTGTAATGATCAATACCCTTTCGAATCTGTTCCACCTTCCCCAACACCTCCGCTATTTCTTTCGTACCGCTAAACATTGATCTGACAGCCTGCTCATCATCAGGATCACTGAGATACACATGCGCTATTTCATGGTCCGTCATGGCAAAAGCGCGGCTCTCAAATATATCCGGATAAAGCCTGCCCTTAACATCACGAACATTCAGAAACCCCGCGTCACGAAGTAAGCGATTCGGAAAAACGGCTTCGGAACAATTACCAATAGCATAATCTCCAAAAACCAAAATATCATATCCGTTCGCTTCCGCCGTTTCTCGCAGCATATCCAGCTGTTTTATAACCTCACCCAGCGCTTTTCTGCTTTTTTCATGATCAGGACCATATCTCTGGAGATCGTAATCAAGACCGGGCAGATAAGTTAAACACAAATCAGGTGCCTGATCGGACTTACCCAAAACACTGCATGTGGCCCTGGCTATCCAGTCAGACGCTTTGGTTGAAGCCATTGGCCCCCAATAATCTCTTAATTTAAAAGGACTTCCCAAAACACTGCAGAGTTCCTGATAAAGCCCGGCCGGCTTGCTATAACAATCCTGAATCATACCGCCATGATGCTTATGAATCGGAGCAGGTGTAAGAAGGTAATCAACATATTCCCCCATACTCTGCTGCCAGAACAGCATTGCCACTTTTTTTTCATTATCCCTGAACTTCTGCCAGATACGTGCGCCATCGACTAAAAGAGAAGACTGCTCCCAGAACATTGGTTTTAAAAGATTTTTCTGAAAGACGCCATTCGCCACCATACCATGCTCAGAGGGAGGTGATGCCGTTCGAAATGCCGCCTGCACAGGACACGTAAGCGCGGGAAACACGCTATCCATCGGTTTAAATTCCAGACCTTTCCATTGAGCACCGTGAAATGTCTTCAGGAAATCAAACCCAAGCGCAGCTACTTGAACTACCAGAAGTCTTTTTTTCTTTGAATCTTTCATAAAATGAACTATTGGCCTTGTTGAATCATGCAATAACAACCATACAAATCAAACATCAAGAAATCTATTTACCCCAAGAATACGGTTATCGTTAAACGGTTGCCAGCCGCTACACGAGTGTAGCGAGTGGCGCGGCGCTGCTCGAATCGTTTATCGTCGATCGGTTGTAACTTGTAACCCTTGTAACCTGTAACTTCTGTAAACCGCAAACTCCTCCAATATAGCTTTATGTGGCATAGAATTTCTTTTCCAATAATGTACTAATGGGAATCAGTAAAAGAAGGATGATCGCAGCCCAAGTTCCCGCTCCAGGCATTAAACCACAGAAGACGGTCTGGATCAATAAAAGTCCACGCAAATAGACTGTAACTCCGCTTTTAACAACCGCAACATCAGGAGAACTTTTCAGCTTTACCGCCCAAACGCATGTCAGAACGAGAACTGCGGCTGCCGCGCCACCCGAAACAAAACTTGCTTTCTCACAAAACAAAACCGTGAAACATATCAAAAGAGCAGAAAAAGGCATCCAGCGACTGACGCAAAGCTTATTACGTTCTGTTTCTCTGGCGGCAATAAAAGAAACTGAGGCCGTATAGGAGCTGACACAAAGAAAAGCAATAAGAAGAGGATAATTCCATTGTCCGCAGGCAGCTGAGGCACCCAGCAGAATACTGCCGCCGCGACAAAGCCCCATATTCAAACTGCCGACAACTCTAAAACGTTTTGTCGCAAAA
>JBHORK010000117.1:0-6397 GCA_042565725.1 Verrucomicrobiota bacterium | reverse complement strand
GAGAGCCACACATGCAACAATGACGGAAAGTTCCTTCATCTGTTTCCTGCCCAACGATTACCTTGAGTTTCGGCGCGTTTAGCGACGTAAACTCCAAGGTGTTGTTATCCGATTCTCCATTTGTTCAGCACCTCTGCCAGCCACTCACGTTCTGGTTCCTTGAGGCACTCTCCGATTGTGATTCTGTCTGCTCCATCGTCAAATCTCAATCTTTGGTCGTCTCCTAATCCCTCAAGAACAAACTCGGAGCATTCGGTCCGAGAGAGTTCGTATGTTTTTCTTTTCTGAAACATCATGGAGAAAGGGTTCATCACATTCTGCTTCTTCCGCATCATATAGTACGGATTCATAAAGTTCATGGGGGCAGATCCGGTATCATATCTGAAGCGGTTACGCTCAAGCGTGACCGCTTCAGGTTTCTGTGGGCGAAGAAGGAGATAGATCATACCTCCGGCAAAGATACCGCCCAACGTCCAACCGGCCAACCAGACGGCAAGAAACAACGTGAATTTACCGGAGAGCAATTGCGATCCGGCAGAAACGAATCCCGCAAACCAACCGCACAGCCAGAAACACAGAAACAAAATAATGAAATACCGGAATGGCCCGCCGCTGGGCTTCTTCCAGAATAGAGTCATGCCGTCCAGCTCCGACTTGGTCTGGATCTGTGAGTTTTTCGGTGGGTCAGATATATTCATATTCTCTCCGGATAACGTCGTGAATAATCTTCAAAAGTTTGCGCAGCTAACTTTTGTAAGGTTCATTCATCTTGTTGGACAATTCGTTTTTTTAATTTATGACCTGTTGGGTAGTACGGAACCTCACGCCACAGCAAAGGGGTTCGTACCCATACGCGGGTAGTGTTACCCGTGTATGAAATTATAGAACAAGAAGGAAGTTCTCCTATGGAATTGTAATGATATATACCACCATCAGGACAAGCAGGTGCACCGTTTTTTATATAGGAGTTTACAGCATCTACATCAAGAGGATCACCTTCTTTGGCTCCAGTGATGATCCTCCACTGATCCTTTGCATTGTTGATTTGCCGAAGATTATTACGGCAACTATTGACCGATGCTACTCCAGAAAGTCGTGTCCAGTCACCGGTGACAAGTCCTAGACGGAAAGGTATAGAAACCCCGATCACTATTATTAAAACCGTAGTGATAATGGTCGAGACACCAAAATTATGTTTCAAAATGGCATGAACCAATATGCAAACTCCGGTGATCATAAAGACCGCCAAAAGCGCAGTGCCGACAAAAGGAATTTGCCAGTCAAGTATAGCCCCCAAACCAAGGCAGAAAAGTGCAAGGCAAATATTTACAAACCGTTTCAAGTATTCTCCTTTGTCCAACGCTTGGCATGAGAATTTGCCGCGGCCTAGCGGCAATATTTTCCATGCCGTTGTTAGTGCCTCTTCCATAAATGGGAGAGGCCTTGCTCTTTCAATAACTTCTCAAATTCATCTGTTTTGACCCACCATACGGAACCGTCAAGGTGAAGGATATTACATCCTTTACCTTTGTGATGATTAGGAGTGCAAAAAGCCCAAATATCAGAAGCGTCTGATGCGTTTGTGATCAGAGTGTAGCTAGTCCATTTATCAACGTTTGAGATTGATCCTGCTTGGGCTTTTGCTTTTGGGCAAACAAACAATTTGGGATGGTTAACATAATTAGTAACTAGGGATCGGAAATTTGTCGGAAAATTCTCGTTATGATCTAGCGCATAAACTGCCATTACTCTTCCAATCGAACTAAGATTTGCTGCGCACGGCGCACGAGGTGCTTTACGTTTTGCCTGCCAGTACATATGTTTTAGCCCTACGAAACAGAGCACGCATAAGAGCATTACAACAGTTGTAATGATTGTTTTTTTCATTTTAAATTATTGCACTAACGCCTGCCTTGAGAGTTTTGGCGCGCTAGCGACAAATACTTCTCCAAGGCTTTGTTCGCTTATTTCTTCTTTTCTTTCTTTGGTAATTCCAGATCTCGCACATCAAGGGTTCGCCTCATCGACTTGATTGATAATGCTGCATCATGGTTGCCAGCGGCTGGCAACCATTTGCCTTTGTCTGATTTCTTCAGGTATGCAAGATAATCAATTCCGATTTTCTTCTGTGTGAATGGCGCTGGCAGGGCTCCATTGAAACCCGGCGCACCAGATGGGTCTTGAAAAAATGGTATGACAATGATGTTGGTTTTAATCTCCCCCTTGAGCACATGCTCTATCTTACAGTACGCCAAGTAATCCTGATATTTCTTCGGGCTTGGATTGTTTGGTGAAACTGATTTAGAAATCTCGATTCGGTCGAGAGAAAGAATTGCGACAAGGTCAGACATTTTGAAAAGTTCTTGATATGATGGAGTTTTGATAGGTCTTGCAAGGCTGGTTATGGCCACCAAGCATAAACAAGAAATAACAATTCTAGTTTTCATCTTCATTCTCCTGTAAGCGAACGTTGATTTAACCTTTTGAAAATTCCGCGGAATTTTCAATAAGGTTCAAATTTTTGTTAGGATTTTCTGGTTTTCTTGATGTCTTTGATTACCTCAAACATTTGCATTTTATACAAAATGAAGAATGCAAACAATGTAACTATTGGGGAAATGTGCTGAACTGTTCGTTCAGAAAAAAGATTTTTGTCGAGAATGAAATAGATTGCATTCGCAATTTTTTCTGAATTGGGAACTATAGCAATGAAAGCAAGAAAGCCGAACCATGTCATGGGACGTTTGTACGAAGTTTTGACTGCCTTGAAAAAAATACTTCGTCTTTCCTTTGGATCAAGGTTTTTCAGTTCCCTTGATCCTTCACCAAGAAACATATAGTTTATTATTTTCATTCGATCCTAACGCTTATCTTCACGTGTTGGCGCGGCTACGCGACAATCACGTGGAAGATTTTGTTCGGCAAAATTTTCTCTTCAGTTTTCAACTAACCAGAGCCCTGACACCAATTCCTTGCCACCGTAGCCGGGTGGCCCATTTTGCCCTTCAGGAAATGCCTCTAGCCACAGATGGTAATGGCCACTAAAGAATACTATCCTCATCCGGTCATCTTCAAAAAAAATGTGGCCGGGATGAAGTGAGGTGATACATGTTGGTAACGTCGGCATTTCAGTTTCACTTCGTGTAGCCATGAGCTCGCGGCATGCAGAGAGTATGGCAGCATGGTCGGCAGACATGATTCTTGATTTGGTGACAGGGATTTCGCGCATGGCGACACAGATACCCCACAAGACTTTGGAAAAGATAGTTATCTGTGGTAGAGCCACTGCTACGGCAATGATTAAGATCACAGATGCGGCGATAATTCTTGTTTTCTTTTTCATTCTCATGCCGAACGGTTGCACTCACACTTTTTTCAAAAGCGCGCTTTTGAAAAATAGTTGTGCAGTGCCTTGTTGTGTCATTTTCTGTATACATCTTTGCGATGGCGAACACGTGTGATTTCTATAACAAGGCGATTGGAGAAGACTTCATAAATTACACGATAATCACCAACACGAATTCGGTATGTTAATTCGCCACCATGTAGTTTTTTGACTCGGGATGGGAATGGGTCTGATGCTAAGGCTTCAACTGCTGCAATAATCCGTGGGACCATCTGGCGATCAAGTCGTTTAAGTTCTCTTAAGGCCGATGATTTCCAATCAATCTGATAGATACCCATCGGACTTCAACTCCTTTACGACTTGTTCATGAGAGATGATGGGTTCATCTGCTCGCTCTGCGACGACTGCCAAATCGTCAAGATCCTCAAGAAGTCCGTTATACTCTTTAATTGGGAGGATTACGGCGGTCTGGTGACCAGCCGAATCAGTAACAAATTCTGGATGTAATGCTGTTGCAGTCGTCATTTTTCCTCACCTCATGTTGTTCAGATAATACAAAAGACATTAGATAAGATCAATCTCTTTTCTGACACAACGTTGATCTTCACGGGCGGAGCGTTAGCGACGTACCGTGCAAGATTTTGAAACTTACCTTAAGCGCGAATTTTAAAAATTTGTTAAAGTGTTAACCCGATCAGGGGCAATAGAAAGGAGGTCCCTGACTCAGAATCAAATTGTAATGATGGTGACACATCGTAAACAACAACCAAAACATAAGAAAGGAACCTCCAAATGAAGTTCTACAAAACAACAACAGAGTATAACTGCGGAATCGATCTACATTCAAGACAGATGTACATGTGCTTGATGGATTCTAAAGGCAATAAACTCGTCCACACGAACATTACAGGTAATGATTTTAACTATTTTCTTAGTAAAATCAAGCCGTACAAGCATGATCTTACTGTTTGCTGTGAGTGTATTTTTACTTGGTACTGGCTGGCCGATGCATGCGAGGCAGAGGGTTTAAAATTTGTTTTAGCACATGCTTTTTATCTGCGACTCATACATGGCGGCAAGAACAAGAATGACCGTCTCGACTCTGAAAAGATCGCTCATCTGTTACGATCCAACATGATTCCGCCTTCTTACGTCTATCCGGCAGCAAAGCGACCTGCCAGAGATCTGCTGCGAAAACGGATGTCATTCGTGTGGCGCAGGGCCACTCTGTTGTCTCAGTTGACGAACAGTATTCATGTTATAGGTAAACAGCCTGTTAAAAAGACTCAGCACAAAGTTCGTAACAAATGGTTTGATCAACTCAGGGCCAGATACGAAAACCCGCTGACTAAAATGGCTGCTGAGGCCAATATGTTCATGATTAAGGAATACGATACCATCATCAGACGTCTTGAACTGGCCATTGTTAAAGAAACTAAAAGGGAACACTGCAAGGATTTCAATCTTCTTCAGACTATTCCCGGCATTGGCAAGATACTGGCGCTTACGATCCTGTATGAAGTTGATGACATTAATCGTTTCCCGAAAGTTCAAAACTTTTCCAGTTTCTCCAGGCTGGTCAAGGGCTCTGTTGCAAGTGCCGGCAAGTTCAAGGGGCTACGCGGTGGTAAAATGGGTAACCCTTATCTCCGATGGGCTTTCGGCGAAGCCGCAGTTATATGTAAACGTGATAATCCTGACTTAAAAGCCTATGCAAAGAAACTTGATGCCAAACATATAAAGCCTGTGGCTAATGCCATTCTTGCTAACAAATTGGCCCGATCTGTTTATTTTATGCTTAAACATGGCAAAGGATTCGATCCTAAACTATTTGCTAAAGGTTGTTAGTTATTATGCGATGATGGCAATAAACCAGGAGTGCCTAACTGGAGTACTATGAGAAGCTCAGCGAAAGACAGAACACAGACTTCGCGGCGTGATTTAATACCTCCGTATTACATGACCGCTTCATTCTGTCGTGAACAGTGGAAATGCTTCGCAGCGTTTCTGTGCTCACAGCCAGTCCTCTTGAATGGATATTGTCATCATCGCTTTACAATTTATATGCCGCTTATAGCGGCTGGGTCGACAAAGGAGGTATCCGCCCCTGATACAAACCCGCAAAAAACTGAACCGTGGACAATTGGCATAGCCTCAGAGAAACGTGAATCAGCGACCTTTTGAGTGGGCAGCATCAGGGTGTACCAAGTATATTTCTGACATGTTCTAATATTTATATTAGAACTTACGGACTCCTATTACCATTAGGATGATCCCGACGAACCAAGATGGTTGTTTGGCAGGAGTCGATCTCCTGGCCGATAACTGAAATTAAGACGGAACTATAATTTGCTCGATTCTGTTTAACAGGATTTACTCTATAAAAAAATTCTGTCATAAGGGCTTTTTGTGCTTGCTTATCTCGCGCTTATGGTTGTTAGCTGTCCTCTCGTTTATCACTACTCAACTTCATATGATCTTTTATTTTAAATACAAATGTGTAATTTTCTCTTTTCTTATCATTATCAACATCTTCATAATATAATATCAATTTAGAATTTTTAACATCTTCTAATTCCTTGATAATCGCTTCGCTGTAATATCTTCCTCGCATGTAATCCAAATCTATACGGAATTTTGTTTTTATTTTTTTATCTTTATCATAAATTACCCATTCTGCTAATACATGTTTGATTCTTTTTCTGGGATTTGATAAATAATTATTACCCTGCAACGCACACTTGTTTTCAACTTCTACTTCTTCTTTCGTCTTAATTTTCTCACCTATTTGACTGTGTAAATTCACCGCTATTGCGCAATGTCCTTCCTTTGTCCAATGAACTACCCTTGTTTCTAAAGCAAAATACAAATTCTTCTCGGTTAATGGTTCATTTATATCAGTCTTTTTCACCAAAATATCAGAACAATGACCTTTAGTCGCAAGCATGAACATTAAGATCAGAAAGTATCTCATGATTTTCTCCTTTCGGGCAGCTAACGTTGAGCATCACATTTTGCGCGCGTAGCAAGCAATAATGTGCATGCTATTGT
>JBHORK010000116.1:0-6724 GCA_042565725.1 Verrucomicrobiota bacterium | reverse complement strand
AAAACGCTCAATGCTTCAATAACAAACACCCCTCCTACAATTATCAACACAAGCTCCTGCTTGATAAGAATCGCCACCATGGCAATTGCTCCTCCCAGCGCAAGACTGCCGGTATCTCCCATAAAGACCTGCGCGGGATGACAGTTGTACCACAGGAAACCCAGACTTGATCCCAAAATACAACCACACACCACTGCCAATTCCCCGCTTCCATTTACATAAGGAATCATCAGATATTCCGCAAATCTGAAGTGACCCGCGACATAGGCCATAATGAGATAAGATACTGCCACCGAACTACTACAGCCAATAGCCAAACCGTCCAGCCCATCAGTTAAATTCACCGCGTTTGACGATCCTACCAGGATCAATGCAACAAATATAAAGATTATTACAAATCCCATGTTCTCAATTACAGGATCCTTAAAGAAGGGCACCATTAACTGTCGGACCCTGACCGAGGTTTCCGGCAATACGCACAATACAACTACAATTGCCAACGCCCAAATCATCTGGAGGATCAGTTTGTTTCGCGCTCTTAAACCTTTTGAGCGTTTTTTATTAATTTTTATATAGTCATCCCAGAAACCTATCAACCCCATGTAGCAGAGTGTCGTGATAACCAGCCAAACAAACATATTAGTCAGTCTAGCCCAAAGAAATACGGAAATCAGGATCGATGCAATGATCAATACACCGCCCATGGTAGGAGTCCCCTCTTTCCGGGCATGCAAAACATACAGAGGGGGCGCTTCTTCTTTCCTGATATATTGAGCCACGTTAAATTTGCGAAGCTGGCTTATTATCCATGGGCCCAGCACTATACTAAGCAAGAACGCTGTTCCAGCCCCGGCAACGGCTCTTACGGTAATATAGCGAAACACCCTGAGGGGTGAAAATTGTTCCGCCAACAGATATAAATAATAAAACATTAAGTTTATCCCACTAGCTAGTTTTGATCCGCTTCATGAATTTTTGTAATATCATACGCTCTTGTTTCCGACTGGAACCAGCCGCAGTTCCTGTAGTCTCCTCATCTTTAAACATGTTTAAAAAACATTCATATATCTGCTTACCTGTTCTGTTGTCTCCAGCTACCGTCTTTTTATAAGAAAACATCCGTTTTGTGCCTACCCCATCCATAGCTGATAGTCGATTGAATATTACTGACATTTTTTCACCATTCCTTTCCTTTAACTTCCTTACTGTGTATTTTCATCCATACCCCACAACATTACCGAGGGCGGGTCGCCGTTCGGCATTGTCGCCGCCATGGAAGAAGATATTTTGTTATCTTCTGTCGGACCTCGGCTTCCGGATTGTCGGATAAATCCATGGGGCGATTCGCGAGACGGCAGAGATTTAATGGCCTTTCCCTCTCTAACTTTGTTTGTGATATACGCCATGACTCAACCCTTTCTCCGTTCTTTCAGAATCTCGACTACTTTTTCCAAGCCTATTCCGCGTGAGGCTTTAAGGAGAACAGCATCCTCATCTGTCGCATTCTCTGTGAGAATTTCTGCAATTTCATCGTGATTTTCGCAGTAGAATATAGAATCAGAATTAAATCCGGCATTCTCGGCAGATTGCGCAATCAATTTCCCAAGTGATCCCTGCACTATCAGGCCAGCCCATTGATTGCTGGCTACAAATTCTCCAATCGCAACATGTTCTTCTTTTTCATAACTACCAAGCTCCAGCATATCACCAAGAACCAACCACTTTCTCCCATCAATATGCATTTCTTTAAATGCATTGATTGATGCTCGCATGCTTAGCGGATTTGCATTATACGCGTCGTTAATCAGAAGCACTCCACCGATTTTTTCTTCTCCCCATCTCATAGGCAAAGGAGGATAATTATTAAGAGCTGTGCTTATATTCCGCCATTCGACACCGTATCTGCGGGCAACAGCCGCAGCAAACATAGCGTTAATTATGTTGTGTTCTCCCGGAACCGGTAAATGGAAAGTGAACTCGTCACCTGTTGATTTTTCTCTGATCACAGCTTCGTTATCTACAGGATTTCTGAGGGAACACACATAATCGGCATCACCCACTGCCGAAACAGTTATTACGCAGGAAGGTGAAACAGATTGGAATAGATCAAAAAAATTATCATCCACGCATAACACCGAAACGCCATTTGCCGGCAGGCTTCTCAACAAACAAGCTTTTTCGTTTGCAATTGCATCAATAGAACCAAAAAAACCGATATGCGCGGGCCCAACGTTTGTTACAACTCCCAATGATGGTTTTAGAATATCACATAACGGAGTAATTTCACCCGGATGATTGGTTCCCGCTTCAAAAACACCAAAACTCGTGTTTTCTTCCATTGCCAGCAAACTTAAGGGTACACCAATATCGTTATTCCAGTTATTTTTTGTACGCGCGGTTTTTCCAACTGTTGAAAGCATCTCTGCGGTCATCTCCCTAACGGTAGATTTGCCCGCACTACCCGTAATCGCTATAATTTCAGGATTAACCTTCTCACGATATCCCGCCGCGATATCACGCAAGGCACCTGCTGTATCATCAACAACCAGCAAAGGCCACTCCGAATTCTGACTTCTGAATCCTGCCTGCCCGCCATAGCCTTGGCAACGGCGGGACTCCTGACTCCTGTCCACTACTGCTCCACTTGCTCCTTTATTGAAAGCCTCTTCGACAAAGTTATGACCGTCAAAGTTTTTTCCTTTTAACGCAAAATATAAATTCCCCCGCTCAAGCGTACGGGTGTCATTTGATGCCCCCAAAACAGAATCCGGCCGCGCGGGTTCCCATATTCCCCCGCTCCATTCGGCCAGTTCTTCTGAGTAAAAGGTTGGCATCTTTCTCTCCGAAACATGAATGACAAATAAGTTATCCGTTTCAGCAACCATTCATCATTCATCAATTATCATTTATAATTTCTCTTACGATCTGCCTGTCATCGAACGGAATAGTCCTGTCGCCAAATTCCTGAAAATTCTCATGGCCTTTACCCGCGATCAGCACAACATCACCTTTACCGGCCATTGTCAGAGCCGTGTTAATCGCCTCTTTCCTGTCTTCGATAATCTCGAAATTCTTGCGTTCGTTAAATCCATGGCAGATTTGTTCAATTATTTCCGAAGAATTCTCTTTTCGTGGATTATCGGATGTAACAATCGAATAATCGGCCAATCGCGAAGCTACCTGTCCCATTGCCGAACGCTTTGACTTATCTCTGTCGCCACCGCATCCAAAAACCACTATAAGACGGGCTTCGGTAATTTCTCGTAATGTTTCGAGAACATGTTCCAAAGCATCATCCGTGTGCGCATAATCCACAAAAACCTGAAAGTCTTTTACCCCTTTTATCTCTTCAAGGCGACCGGAGACAGAAACAATACCGGAACACGCATTGTTTATCGTTTTCAAATCCACACCCAATGCCCCGCACGAAGCTATTGCTGCAAGCGAATTACTGATATTGAATCGGCCCAGGAGGTTTAAATTGATATCAACATTACCCCATGGAGTTATTGCTCTATAACTGCTTCCGCCAGAACCCAGTTTAATGTCTTCAGATCGAATCATTGCTTCTGAATTCATGCCACAGGTCAGTATTTCGGCATCAATACCATTCATCGCCAAAAGACGCTGTCCCCATGGATCATCTGTGTTTATTACAGCAGTCGCGCGTTTCTCCTGTTTCCCAAGTGTTTTGAACAAAAGAGTTTTTGCCTCAAAATATTGTTCAAAAGTCCCATGGTAATCTAAATGGTCACGTGTTAAATTAGTGAATACTCCCACATCAAAATCAACACCCACCGTCCGCTTCTGAATCAGGGCATGGGATGAAACCTCCATCACTGCGCTTTTGCATCCGCCTTTTACCATTTGTGCCAGCATTGCCTGGAGCTCCGATGCTTCCGGGGTAGTCCGATTTGCCGGAATAACCCGTGAACCAATTTCGTATTCGACCGTACCTATCAATCCAGGATTTCTTCCGTCGGCCTTGAGAATATCCCTCACCATATATGACGTAGTAGTTTTACCATTTGTTCCGGTTATTCCTATCAGCTGAAGGTTCTGTGAGGGTTTATCATTAAAAGCACAGGCAAGTTTTCCAAAAGCCGTTCTCGCATCTTTTACACGTACATAACATACGTTTGATTTCTCTCTGCCGCCATTAACACTCAGTTCCGAATCAAACACCACACCAACTGCACCCCGTTTTACAGCGTCATTTATAAAAAGCGTTCCGTCATAATTCCGGCCCTTTACTGCAACAAAAACATATCCCGGCCTCACCCGTCGGGAATCACAAGCCAGTCCAGACACCTTGTGTTCAGGTGATCCTTCAACCGCTACCGTCTCAATTTCTTTAATTAACTCACTTGTTTTCATGTCCACTTTCCATCATTCATCAGAGACCACTCACGTAGTCAGGCTGTAGGCTATCTACCTGAGTCATTACATTTATCATTCATCATTTACAGTTCATCATTCTCTTCTCTCCGCCACTCTGTATTTTGCCGGCGGAATATCAAGATACCGAACTATCTGGCTTACTATATTTTTAAAAGCCGGTGCAGCAACAACGCCGCCGGTATGGGAAGGCTGAGGAGTATCAACAACTACAATCGCTGCTATTTCCGGTGATTCTGCCGGCAAAAATCCAACAAAAGACGCCATATGGTCGGTATTGGAATATCCGCCCGGAACAGGTTTCTGCGCGGTGCCAGTCTTACCCGCCACCCGGTATCCGTCAATACCCGCCCTGCGTCCGGTACCGCCCTGTTCCGTAACGCGGCTCAAAAGCATTCTCATGATTTCCGCGGTTTCAGGTGAAATAGGACGAGCAAGCACTTCAGGACTACGTTTCAAGAGCACGATGCCATCACTTCTTGAGACTTTTTTTATAACGTACGGGCGCATAAGAACTCCGTCGTTTGCAATCGCACAAACAGTCCCGAGCATTTGCAAAGCTGTTACAGCCACACCCTGCCCTATTGCTATACGAGTTGAACTTATGTTGGACCATTTTCGAACAGGATGAAGAATCCCGCATTCCTCTCCAGGCAGATCTATGCCCAGCCTGCCGCCAATTCCAAAACTTTTCAGGTAGTCGTACAACTGCTTCTCTCCCAGCTTCAGTGCTATCTTTGCCGTTCCAATGTTGCTAGACTTCTTAATGATGTCAGCGACTGTCAGCTTCCCGTAAGGATGATAATCCCGGAGAATCCGTCCTTTGTACAACCACGCGCCGTTCTCGCAATCAATGACTGTCTCAGGCGTTACAACACCCTCGTTCAGCGCCGCCGCAATAACTCCGGCCTTAAACGTTGAACCCGGCTCATAAACATAACCTACAGCTCTGTTCAAACGTGAAGCTTGATCTGAATACCTGAATTCATTTAAATCAAATGTTGGACGGCTGGCCATTGCCAGAATTTCGCCGGTTTTAATACGCTCTACTATTATCCATGCGCCTTTTGCCTGATGTTTAGCCATAAGTTCATCAAGCGCTTTCTCAGCCATATGCTGAATATTCTGGTCAATAGTCAGAAATATGTCTGCTCCTTCCAGCGCCGGGATACAATCATCACGGCGCGAGTACAATTCTTCTCTCAGCGCATTAACCTGGCTTTTGACAAATCCTGGACTTCCCTGCAGGTATTTATCCATGCGTTGTTCCACTCCGGCACTTCCCGTTCCTTCATGGTTAACAAATCCAAGCACGTGAGACATAAAAGTTTTATGCGGGTAATATCGAATTGTAGCATCCCTGAAAAAAACGCCTGTTAATTCCTTCTGCTTGATTTCTTCAATCTTTTCCTTATGAACAAAACGTTTAATATACGCAAAGCGTCTTTGGGGACGATTTAACGCTGAAGCCAGATCGTTGAAAGGCAGCTCAAGGTCTTTCGCGAGTTCGGAGGCCGTAATGTCCACCTTGCGGCACTTAACTATGGCGGAAGGATCAGCGCACACATCCTTTACCGCAAGATTCAATGCCAGGATATTTTTTCTGCCCCTGCAATCATATATATTGCCGCGGTTGGCTAATATTTTCTTCTCAAATGAACTTACTTTCTGAAGACGGTTGCGAACTTTTTCCGGCATCCCCAAATGAAGAAAGGCCAGGCGCACGCCCAGCCCAATTATTGCCAGCGTCAAAAAGACACCGCTTAAAGCAGATCGCCGTAGAATACCCCGGTCATTCATTCATAACAGCCCTCCCAGGAACCCATCGTGTAGTATTTCCAGCCATTCTTACGGGTGTTTTATTAAATGCGCTGATATCATAAATCCTAACAATCTGATCGCGACGCGGCCAATTCATAACAATATTACGTTTCTTCAATTCTCTTTCGACATTGTCGGGGGATTTTATCTGTGTCCACTTATACTCTTCTGTCAGGTATTGATCATGCAACTGAGTTTTTCTAACTTCCAACTTTTTCAACTCCTTACCCAAAGATTCACAGCGACAATTCAACCACACATAGCCCAAAGCAAGTGTAGAAACCAGAATAACACCACCCGCGAATGGCGCCGGAAGCACGAATCCATTCACATTCTTTTTTCTGTTTCTTCGTTTATTTTTAAGAACCATCTTTATCTCCCATTGCAAAATGACAAGTAATAAACGGCTAAAGCGCCCAAACTCATCATTCATTATTTTCTAAACATTTTTCTACTACCCTCAATTTCGTATTCGACCGTACCTATCAATCCAGGATTTCTTCCG
>JBHORK010000115.1:0-6776 GCA_042565725.1 Verrucomicrobiota bacterium | reverse complement strand
AGCAAATTAACGCAATCTCTTCCGTTCTTCTCCTCTCCGTGTCTCTGTGCCTCCGCCTGTCCTGCGAAGCTTTATGCGGAGCATGGGTGGTTCAATTCTTCCTGCCTACCTTAATATCTACGTGCGAATCTATTAGCACTCAGCATAAGATTTAACCACCCGCGCCCCCGCGCTGGAGTTCCCAAGACACAGAGAAGATTAAGAGGAGTGTTGAGAGAATCCGAACAAAATAAGAATTTTGCACTGATTCTCTCAACGGTCAGGTGCAGAAGGAAGATGAGATGATGAATCTTCTCTCTTCCTCCTTTTTTTACTGCCAACTGTTGCGGAAATTTGTGAATCCGCCGTCTGGCGGAAAGCAAATTAACGCAATCTCTTCCGTTCTTCTCCTCTCCGTGTCTCTGTGCCTCCGTGGTTCAATTCTTCCTTGGGGTGCGGGTCCAATGGCCTTTGAGATTACCCCGGCAATAGCGAAGAAACCCCACAAACAGTGCCACCTGCATTGTCAGAAAATAATAACAAAGATGAAAGAAACGGTATGCTTTATTATTTTTGGAAAGTTCTCCCAGCATAGCGCAAAGAATAAATATTACCGTAAAAGCCGCTGTAAAAGTACCCAGCCCAAGCGCCAGAGAACTCATTGCAATCTCCCGGCTGAACTTGAAAAATTCCTGAAAAACCAGGAACCAGGAACCAAGAACCAAGAACATCAACATATGCGGCGTTAACCATCGAAGCACTTTATGCGAGAAAAAAATCCAGGCAAATCTGCCGTACTTCACAGAAAGACATTTGCCGCAGAGAGAAAGAGCCTGATAATCACCGGCCCCTATACGAACACGCCTTGCCCATTCATCAGCAGTTTCAGGCAAACCTTCCTCAGCAATTGCTTCCGGTTCGTAAATCACGCGAAAACCCTGCTCGCGCACCTTCATGCCTATCACAAAATCATCAACAATCGTATTGTCGGGAATCTCTTTCCAGAACAATTCCCGCCGGATAGCGTAAATAGCACCATTGGCACCCAGACACGAATCAAGCGCACTTTCGCGTTCCTTCAGGCGAGCCTCCCATTTCCAGTATATATTCTCTTCCCCTGTAACCTGTAACCTGCAACCTGTAACTGATTGATTTTCTTTAAAAATCAATCTCCCACACACTCCGCCAATTTTCGGATCATCAAAATGCCTCAGCAATTTCTCCAGTGCGTCCGGTCGAAACATCGTATTCGCGTCCGTAAAAACGAGGATTTGCTTAGTTGCATCTGCGTTCATCGGTCCTCTGGGATCCATAGGATTCAACGGATCCGAGGACGTCCATCGGCGGTTACACTCTTTTACAAGCTCTTTCAGCACAGCGACTTTGCCGCGGCGTTCCTTGA
Source organism: Verrucomicrobiota bacterium (assembly GCA_042565725.1). Lineage (GTDB taxonomy): Bacteria > Verrucomicrobiota > Kiritimatiellia > UBA8416 > JBHORK01 > JBHORK01. The sequence continues at coordinate 5,395 of JBHORK010000115.1, read as the reverse complement.
ATTCATGAATATGGATATTGTCATGGTTTTCCGCAAAGGCCCTGGCAATTTCTGCAGTACGATCCGTACAACCATCAGTACCAATCAGAATATTTAACCGCCGACCTGTCCGCCGTAGCTTCCGAGCGAAGGCTGGATGGACACCGATGGACGCCGATGAAGATAAAAGATTCTCCAAACGTTGCTTGATGACGCTTTCTTCGTTATAGGCGGATAAAAGGATAGCGACTGACTCAATGTCAACCTTCTCAGGAATCTGATCATTGACCATTCTTCTCCTCGCAATCGCCGCCAGCAGAAGCGGATACCCAAGCCACGTATAGGCAAGAATAATTACAGTAAAAAGTAAAATTACACTGAGCCAGCATCCCTGCGTCATATAAAATTTTCTTGAAAGAAAAGGAGCATCTGAAAGTCCTGAAACATCGCGTGACATCTTGGCAAGTTCACCCAGGACTCTCCACGGCATACGGTCATACAAAGAAGATATGGGAGCCGCAGCAAACACAGACACCGAGTCAGACAAATAAGTTTTCAATCGCCATACAGCTCTTCGTATATGAAAAGGAGATGTGACAACAGTCAGATCTCTTATTTCACGATGTGTCTTCAAATATTCTGCTAAAGCCTGCATTTCTCCGTCTGTTCCCCAAAACTTTCCAGGCACAATTTCTATGTCCTCCCCTTCTATATGTCCCAGCGTCTTCAGTTTCACCACTGCGCGTTCCGCCATTGTCAGGTTTCGCTGGTGTTCGCTGGACCACCCGCCTTTGAGAGTGTCATTACCAACAAGTATTTTGATATTCAAAACCGGAGATTTGAGACTGGACACCAAGTTTACAACGGCATCTATTCTTCTGTCCTGCTCACCGGACCCGGCTACAAGGTAAACAGCGTCAGGCACAACACCTTCTTTCAAATGTAATTCCCTGCCCTGAAGCCAGGTGCCTGTCGGCCATATGAGGACAATAATTACGGCAGTAACAGCACCAAAAACAATCAATCGTTTTCCGGACTTAATGGTCATTGTTTTTTATTTCGTCAGTCTTACATACAAATCGCAGCTTGTCTCAAAATCTAATGGCCGAACTGGCTTCACAAGATAAACTCTTCCAAAAAGTCGACACAAACCCAACACGACAAACCAGTAGAAATTAATCAGGGGTGATATTCTTTTCCATAATTTTATATTTCTAAAGAATCTTGTGTTATCGAAACATTGAGGCGCTTCCCCTCTCTTTCTGTTTTCCCTCCGACAAAGTATTCTTTTCCATCCGAACGCCAGAGTCACCACCAGCCTGGGCCAACGCCTGAGATCAGCCCTGTAGATCTGCACGCTTGAAAACATACCGGATATAACTCTTCTTAAATCATCTTCTGACTCAAAGCGGGTAACTCCGTGCATTTCGGACGGAAATTCATTAGGAAACAAAACATGAGCCACCCCGTCCGATTTCAGATGTTCAGCAACAAAACAAAAAAAACGGTCCGGTTTATTAACATGCTCCAGCGTATCGCAACTTACAATTACATCAAATTCCTGCTCAACTTTGCCTTCGTTCGTAACGTCGACACAAACCAGTTCAAGGTTTCGAAATCGTTTTTTTAAATATTCCAATGAGCCAATAACTTTCTCTGCTATGTCAACACCTACCACCTGCCCGCACTCCGCGGCAAGGCGAGCAGAGGTTTCGCCGCACCCTACGCCAATTTCCATCAATCGCGTTTTCTTTGTAAAAAAAACCTGTTCCAGCACAAACAAATCTCTTACAGGCAGAGATGTCGGCGGATACGGCAGATATCGTAATTTAGACGGCATATGTTTTGTCAACCATTTCTCGTATTATCCCGATCTTCTCAACCCAGTCTTCCTTTTTGACTCTTTGCGATATTGCCCGCCTATCTGTTCTTGCTATTTGTTTCTCAATCGCCTCAATCCATTCGCTTGCTGTTGCGCAAGTAATGATATCCTTACCTTTATTTGTTTCCTTTTGTGCTTTTTCGCGGCTATATTCTAATTCCAATTCCGGAATTCTTGAAGCCACTATCGGCACACCCGCCGCAAGCAATTCCTTCGTCTTGACAGGGCTTACGCTTTCCATGCGCGAATTCTTCATATCATAAGGAATAATGGCCGCGTCAAATGCCTTACAGTATTTCGGCAGATCATCATGCTCTCTCCGCCCCGGAAAATGAACATTGCGCATTGAATTAAAACGCGAAATGTCACAATAAACCTGCCCGATCATCACAAAATTCCATAGTGGCCGTTTTTGTGCTAATTCTTCAAGGAGCACAAAATCAATCCACGGATAAATATTACCGTAAAAACCTATTACAGGTTTAGAAACATTCGCTATATCCGGAAGAACAATTGTATCTTCTTCAAGGGCAGCGGCAAATTTCTCATATTCTACGCCATGCGGCATGTAATGCATCTTACCGCCCGCAGATTCACGATGTTTATCTTCAAGACACCTGGATACAACAAAAACAATATCCGCTCGCTGAATTAACTCGTTTTCCTTTTTTGCGATCCATGCTTCATCGAGGTAATGAAACTTGCTCCAATCGTCAGCGCAGTAGTAGACGACGACAGATTCGTCGTCAGTTGTTGAGAGTTTGATCCCCGTACTTGTTTCGGGGTTGTTAAGTTGCTGTCCCGAACAGTCGGGATCTCCGCTCTGTTCTGAAGTTGTTAAACGTCTAATTTCCGGCAGAAAATCGACTGCATTCGGGATGAAGCACCAGTATTCTACAGGTCCACTCCCCATCTCTTTCAATTCTCTACTGATTGCCGCTCCTAATAACTTGCGGTTTAACCACTTACCAAAGCGCGATTCAGGTTTTGGAATTACAAGCGGGGACAGTACCCGAAGATTGTTTTCCTTAATTTCAGCTGGGCGTAGAGCTGAAATAACTTTCCGCCATCCGCGCATCAGGTCTCTTGATCTAGCCAAGTTTGGTTTGCGCGTCCCAATGGACTCAATCCACAATACATGCATATCCTTTGCCATCTCTCTAAGGATATGAGTTGTGCACGTGGGAACATCATCCCAGTCTTTTGTAAATGCTATTATTTTACTTTGCATAAGAAAAAGAGTTGCCCGTCAGCCCCGTCGAATGACTGGGGCCCGTTCGCCGCGACGAACGAGATCACACAGATAAAACATCCATGATCTGTTTGGCGGATTTCTGCCACGAATATTTTTTTGCACATCTTTCCGCGATTTGCTTTCTGTCATATTCGCTTTGGAGAACATTCATGATACCCTCCGAGATTGCCCCATAATTCCCAGTTTCAACGACAATACCAGAAGGTTCCCGAGTAAAAATCTCAGCACAATTGCCCACATCTGTTGCGACAACCGGCAGTCCAGACGCGAACGCCTCAAGAACAACATTAGGCATACCTTCTGAACGACTTGGCAGACACAGGCAACCTGCGATATTCATCCATAAAGCAATTTCATCGTGCGGCCTGCTTCCCAAAAAGTGAACGCAGTCAGCAATGCCAAGCCTACCAGCCTGACGTTCAAGCTTTTTACGCAACTTTCCTTCACCAATCAGGAGCAGTATAGGCGTGTTGGCGTGCGAGTGCGTGGATGTTTTCACCAGAACGCTCCACGCTTCCAGAAGCAAATCTACTCCTTTAACATGAATCAGATTACCGACAAAAAGCACCAATTTAGTTGTTGGGTTGTTGAGAGCTTGATCCCCGTACTTGTTTCGGGGTTGTTGAGTTGCTTCCGCCTCAAGCGGACCAGCTAAGGCTGGAAGAAATCCTTGTAACTTGTAACTTGCCTGCCCGCCTGCCCTGTCGAATGACGGGGTGTTTATCACTGGGGTAACTTGTAACTTTTTTATCGCTTCTTCCTTTGATCGATATTTAAAGAGATCAGAATCCACGCCGTTCGGGACAACATGCACTTTCTTTTCATCAACACCTTCCTTTATCAATTCATCCGCAAGAAATTTACAGTTGGGCAAAACTCCTTTCGCGTAATGGCAGGCTTTCAGAATTTGTCCCCTGCAGAATGGATTTCTCAAATAAAATCTATCACTCCCCAACACCTGAATCCAAACCGGCTTACCCAATTTCTCCGCCACCCGAACAGCGGCAGCACCATCGGGGTACAACCACGATACAAATACTGCATCACAATCTTGAAAAGGGTTGTCCCCTTTCCACTTGACGCTTGATGTTTGGTATTCCAACGATTGCTTATAGGTCCACGCGCTCAGACTGCCACCCATGAGAGGAAAGTAAAAAACAGGAAGGTAAAGAGTAGTGGAGCGTTGACACGCAGAATCTTTCCAATTGCGGATTCTCCCCCAACGCCATATCCGCCATTCGGGGACCAAAACGACATTCGTCATTTGGTCAGTTGTTGGTTGTTGGTTGTTGGTTGTTGGCTGCTTGATTTGCTCAACTGATAGCCGCAGCTTTTCTGCTAAGGCAGAAAAAAGCTGCTTATTATACATCCCCCTCTGAGGCTGATCAGGGCGAGGATAAAGGTTGGTTATGGTTAAAAGATTCATTTATTCATACGTTACCTTCAGTTTACCCTCCCCCTTCTTCATCCGCGTTAATCTGCGTTATCTAGTCCGCCGCGGCGAACGGGCGTGCAAAACATCCTCTTATAATATTCAATATATTGCTTGATGACTACATCCTTGGAAAACATTTCTTCCGCTCGTTTGCGGGCACCTTTTCCATGCTCTTCTATCCACTCCGGTGTCAAGCCGGCCAAACATTTTGCCAGCTCCCCCTCCTTGCTCATATCAACGCATGCGCCCACACAAGGGGCAATGGTTGATGGTTCATCCGCCTTCGCCCCTGTCTGCCCATTGCTTCGGCGGGACAAGTGGTTAATGGTTAATGGTTTAAAAGAACACCCATCTTCACTCTTTGCACTCTGCATTTCCCTATTTACCCCCAGCATCCATTCTGTTACCGGATACCTATGCCCTATGCAGGGAACGCCGCTTGCCATGGCTTCAATAAAGCATATGCCAAACATCTCTTCCAATGAGCAAAGAGCAAAGACGTCCATTACATGATATAATTCCGGCATGTCTTCCTTTGGCATATCTAATAATATTTTAAATTGACTTTGAGGTAGAAGAGATTTGGCTAAGTCTATAACGTCTTGTGATTCATTTTCTGTAGCTCCAGCAATGAGAAGGAATGGAACCACAGATGAACACAGATTGACACAGATAAAGGAAAGATGGATGGCGATGCCGAATTTTGTGGATTGTGATGTTTTTAAACCAGGAGCATTTAACCACCCCAAGTCATTCGACGGGGCAGGCAAAAAAGCACAAAATACACAAAAGGAGCTACGCGAACACCTCGGTATTCCGGAAGATGCTTTTGTCATTGGCTGTG
>JBHORK010000114.1:0-6994 GCA_042565725.1 Verrucomicrobiota bacterium | reverse complement strand
CGCCCTCTGGCGCAGAAAATACAATTTCGCCCTGCGAACACGGGAAATGCTTTCTACTTCGACTTTCACAATATTAGGCGAATTAACGGGGAAAACACGCTCTACACCAATCCCATAAGAAATACGACGCACTGTGAACGTTCCGGCAACACCGCCCTTCCTGGCTATTACAACCCCCGCAAAGACCTGAACACGTTCTTTCTCGCCTTCACGTATCTTCATATGAACACGAACGTTGGCACCAACTGGAAAGGAAAACATTCCGTCTTCTTTTATGTTCTCCTTGCTGATTTTCTCAATAATCTTCGAAACCATAATAACCTCCGTAATTGCAAATTATAAATGATGAGTTATAAACGAAAAAACAATAATTCATCATTTCTCATTCATCATTCTTCAATAGATCCGGCCTTCTTTTCTTTGTCCTCTTCAGCGATTGTTTTTTCCGCCATCTGGCTATCTCTTCATGATTCCCCGATAACAGCACGTCCGGCACCTGCATCCCCCTGAAAACCGCCGGCCTGGTATATTGCGGATATTCAAGCAGCCCATCGCTAAATGATTCCTGTTTCGCTGATTCTTCATCCCCCAAAACTCCAGGCAATAACCTGACCACCGAGTCAATTACAACCGCGGCAGATAACACTCCATTTGTCAAAACATAGTCGCCAATAGAAATCTCATCAGTTATCAATTCCCGACGAACACGTTCATCAAAACCCTCGTAATTTCCACTTATAAAGATCAAATGACTTTTACCAGCCAATTCTTCAGCCACAGACTGATTAAACCGCCTTCCCTGCGGAGTCATCAAAATCACTTCCGACGAATTCGTTTTAACCGATTCCACTGCTTTGAAAATCGGTTCCGGCTTCATCACCATCCCCGCGCCACCGCCATACGGCCTGTCATCAGTCGTTCTGTGAGAATCGTCAGTGAAATCCCTGAGATCTATAGCATCTAATCGAATCAATCCTTTATCACCAGCCCGCTTCACTATGCTCTCACCAAGAAATCCCTTTAACATGCCGGGGAAAATCGTAATAACATCAATCGCTAGAAGCAGGTTCATGTTCTCTACGCTCCGGATACTGGATGCCAACTGCCGATCCGATAAGTTTATTCTGTATCCGGCATCAGGTATCCGGCATCATAAAGTGATATTATCACTTTGCCGCCTTTTTCGCTTTTTTCGCTTTTTTCAAAAGGCTTTTTACCGTATCACTGACCTGGGCACCCTTGCTCATCCAATGCTCGATACGTTCTTCCTTGAGCTCGAAATTAATCCCTTCCTTCTTAGGATCATACCAACCTAAAATCTCAAGAAAACGACCATCTCTTGGAAAACGCGAGTCCGTAGCGACCAACCGGTAGCATACATCGTTCTTGCTTCCGGTTCTTGTAAGTCTAATTTTTACCGCCATTTTGAGTCTCTCCTTTGTCAAAAAAGTCGCATACTGCCATCTTGCCAGTGGTTTTTCAAGTAATCTTACTTGTTTTTTTTGCCGACTTTCTTTGCTTGAAACGTAATTCCCCTCCCGACACAGTCACTTCAACAACCTTGCCCCCAGCAAAACCACCCCGTAGAAACTCCTCTGAAAGAGGGTCTTCCACGTATTTCTCGATAGTTCTTCGAAGAGGACGGGCCCCCATTGTCCTACTGAAACCCTTATCTATCAAGAAATCCTTGGCAGACTTGCTCAAACTCAATTCCTTTCCCTTCCTGGCCAATCGTTCTTTGACTTTTGCCAGCTCAAGATCAAGAATCTTTGTTACATCTTTTCTTGCCAATTGCCTGAACACTATTACATCGTCAAATCGATTTAAAAGTTCCGGTCTGAAAGCCTGCTTAGCCTGCTCAAGCATCTGCTTTTTCATCCGTTCATAATCCGCTTTTTCCGATACTCCGCCAAACCCCATTCCGGCATCCTTCTTTGCAGAATCAAAACCAAGATTAGACGTCAAAATAACAACAGTGTTTTTGAAATCAACATGCCGCCCAAAACTATCGGTAAGCCTTCCTTCATCAAGTATCTGTAGAAGCATATGCATCACATCAGGATGCGCTTTCTCCACCTCATCAAAAAGCACCACCGAATAAGAACGCCTACGCACTTTCTCTGTCAGCTGACCGCCCTCGTCATAACCAACATATCCCGGAGGAGAACCAACAAGGCGGGAAACAGAGAACTTCTCCATGAACTCGGACATATCAAGCTGAATAAGAGCATCACTGTCTCCAAACATGAACTCAGCAAGCACCTTCGCAAGCAAAGTCTTGCCCACACCTGTAGGACCGAGAAACACAAAAGACCCTATAGGCCTGCTAGGATCCTTCAGGTCAGCCCTGGAACGACGCAGTGCCTTGGAAACTGTTTCTACAGCAACAGATTGACCTATTACGGCTCCGGAAAGTTCTTTTTCCATCTGAAGAAGACGGTTCAGTTCTTTGCCTTCCATCTTCTTTAGCGGAACACCCGTCCACTTGGATACTACCGATATTATATCTTCAGCTGTTACAACCAGGCGTTTTTCGTCACTCTTTGCCTTCCATTTTGTTACAAGTCCATCCAGAACCTCACGTTCCCTCTTCTCTTTGTCGCGCAGTTCCGCAGCCTTTTCAAAACGCTGTTCGCTGATGGCGGATTCCTTCTTGAGCCTGATTTCGTCAATCTCAGCTTCCTTCTGCCTGAGTCCAGGAGATCGCGTTGTGGCCAATATCCTTACCCTCGCGCCGGCTTCATCTATCGAATCAATTGCTTTGTCGGGAAGATAACGGCCGGTAAGATACCGGTCAGACAAATACGCCGCATCTGAAAGAGCTTCATCAGTATATGTCACTTTATGATGATCTTCGTACTTTTGACGGATACCCTTGAGTATTTGAACTGTCTCTGCTACACTTGGTTCGTTAACCTTTACAGATTGAAAGCGCCGTTCCAAAGCTGAGTCCTTTTCAATATACTTTCTGTATTCATCCATCGTTGTGGCCCCGACACATTGAAGCTCACCCCGCGCAAGAGCCGGCTTGATAATATTAGAAGCATCCATCGCGCCTTCGGCTGAACCTGCCCCCACAATGGTATGAAGTTCATCAATAAACAGAATAACATCTTTAGAACGCTTGATTTCATCCATCACTGCTTTGATTCGTTCTTCAAACTGGCCTCGATATTTAGTGCCGGCTATCATTAACGCCATATCAAGCGTAACTACCCGCTTCCCGCGCATGATTTCCGGAACATCGCCAAAGATAATCACCTGGGCCAATCCTTCCACTATCGCCGTTTTTCCAACACCAGCTTCTCCCAGCAGTACTGGATTATTCTTCTTGCGCCGACACAAAATCTGTATAACTCGCTCGAGTTCTTTCTCACGCCCTATAATCGGATCCAACTCGTCTGCCTTCGCCAACTCGGTCAGATCACGCCCAAAGGCATCAAGCGCCGGAGTCTTGGTCTTTTCATGTGCAATATCCATTTTCTCATCCGATTTAATCAGCTCTTCCTCCCCTTCAAAATTCGGATCAAGTTCCCTCATAATCTCCAGACGCGCCGTATCAATATCCATATCAAGATTTCTTAATACCTGAGCGGCAACACCCTCACCCTCTCTAAGCAGACCCAGAAGCAAGTGTTCAGTTCCCACATAAGTATGATTCAGCGACCGAGCTTCTGCCATCGCAAGCTGAAGTACTTTTTTCGAACGTGGAGTAAAAGGAATATTGCCCACCGTTTTTGTCTCTGGACCATGCCCCACCGTCTTTTCAACCTCATAACGAACACTTTCCAAAGACACTCCCATCCTTTCCAGGACATTAACAGCTACACCTTCCCCAAGAGCAATAAGCCCTAGAAGCAGATGTTCCGTGCCAACGTATGGATGGTTGAAGTTGTCCGCTTCCTTTTTAGCAAGTTGAATCATCCTCTGCGCACGTGGAGTAAAATTTGTAAAACTATTCATGAGTTTATTATTTGATAATCAGTCCATTTAACAATTCGCAAATAAGCGGATAACCATATCTTCTTACGAGTCAACTAATTATCTTTGCTTCCTTTATTTTCTCTTTTACGATTTCGGCACGTAATATATCCCTATCTTCCGCGCTAAGATCCTTGCCCGCTATTTTTAAAAGATGTCCCGGTTGAGTCAAGAGCATAACCTCGTTTACACGACAAACGCTCAGATTCTGGACAATGTCAAGCTCAATACCAAACCTTAATGCCGATAAAAAATTGATAACCTCAACAGAAGTAAGCATACGAGCATGCATCAAAACGCCGAGCGCACGGCCTATGTGGTCCATCACCAGCACATGCTTCTGTTCCATCAATCTTGCACGAGCGTTCCTTTCATGTCCCACTACATCTTCAACAACAGCGGTAAGCTGTCTTATAATAACTTCTTCTCTTTCTCCTAAAGTTATCCTATTGGATATCTGAAACATATTCCCCGACGCCTCTGTCCCCTCCCCTGAAAGACCACGCACCTCAAACCCTGTTCTGTGCAAACCCTTGACAACGCTCTCTATTTCATTCGTAAGTCTTAAACCGGGTAAATGCATCATAACACTGGCGCGCAATCCTGTCCCAACATTGCTTGGACACGACGTAAGATAACCAAGCCGGGACGAGTACGCAAACCTTATATACTTTTCAAGCTCAGAATCCACAGCATCAATTTTTTTCCATACCTGCTCCAGATTAATCCCTGAACTCATAGCCTGAAGACGAAGATGATCTTCTTCGTTGATCATTATTGCTATGCGTTCATCTTCAGAAACTACCAACGCGCTTCCCAAACCCCGACCGGAAAATTCATTGCTTATCAAATGACGTTCTTTTAGAACTTCCTTGTCCACCTGCGCAAGACTTGACATATCCAAAACCACCGGGTTGATCAGACTGGCTGCTTTTACTAGCATACCTCGAAGACCATTGCACAGTTCGACACGTTCTTTTTCCCCTATCCAACCAGGAAAGTAAGAATCTCTAACGTTTCGCGCAAGCCGAACGCGGCTACTTATCACTATCTGCATGTCCTGCCCCGAAGAAAGCCATGATCCGGGATTCCTTACAAATTCATCAACTATCATTTACTCTTCCTGTTATTTGTTAACCAAAGAAGATAACGTGGTTATTTTCTTCAACTCCTCAATCCGATCACGCAACATTGCCGCTTTTTCAAAATCCTGAGAAACAACGGCCCTGTTCAACGCTTCCTGCAAAGCAGACAATTCCGCCGCCGCTTTCTCGCCAGCCGGTATTTTGCCAATATGACTGTCTTTTTTCTGCATATCCTCCAACATGGATTCCAGATCACTCGAAAACGTTTCATAACACACAGCACACCCTAAACGTGACTTCTCTCGAAATTGACTGCGGCTCATACCGCAATTGAAACACGTTTTGTCTGCCCCGCCAGAACTGCTCCCCTGCTGCACCTCCATACCAAAAAGAAAATCCGTCAGAGGTATCGACTCATGTATGTTCAGGCCCTTCTCCTGCGCACACTTCCCGCAAAGATGCAATTCCTTTATATCTCCATCCGACGATTGCTTTAAATGCACAATCGCTTCTTTGTTTTCACACATTTCACATTTCATTATTCTCGTATCTCGTATTTTGTATTTCGTATCTCGCCTGCCCTGAACCGTGTCCGGCTTTGCCGGACTCTGGTTCATGGGTATTTCGTAAAATAAGAATTTTTCACTTTCCCATTCCGAAATCCGAAATCTGCAATCCGCAATTCCCCTGTCACACTTTCGTGAACCATCCGTATTTGTCATCCGCCTTGCCTTCAATTATCTCAAAAAACGCCGACTGAATTTTTTCTGTTATCGGTCCGCGGCAATCATTTCCAATCACAATGTTATCAATCTTGCTGACAGGTGTAATCTCCGCAGCTGTCCCCGAGAAAAACACCTCGTCGGCAATGTACAAGGCTTCTCGCGGTATAACCTGTTGATGAATTCTAATCCCCAGATCACGGGCAATGGTAAAAACACAATGCCGCGTAATACCCGGCAATATCGACGAACTGGACGGCGGCGTGTAAATCACTCCGCTCCTCACCAGAAAAACATTCTCACCCGACCCTTCTGAAACAAAACCATAATGATCAAGAGCTATCCCCTCGTCAAAACCGTCATTCATGGCTTCAATTTTTATCAACTGAGAGTTAAGATAATTCCCACCCGCCTTGGCAAGAGTAGGAAAAGTGTTCGGCGCAGGCCTATGCCATGAAGATATCCTCACGGAAACCCCTTTTTCCATTGCCTCTTCCCCAAGATACTTGCCCCATGACCATGCCGCTATCACACAATTTACGGGGCAATTCAGAGGGCTCACACCCATAGTACCCAAGCCACGAAAAACAATAGGGCGAATATAACAAGACTTAAGTTTATTTTCCCTTACCGTCTCTATTATTGCGGCCCTAAACTCTTCCTTTGTATAAGGAATCTCCATCCGATAAATCTTGGCGGAGTCATACAGCCGATCCAGATGATCATCCAGCCGGAAAATAGCCGGCTTTTGGTTTACCTCATAACATCGAATCCCCTCAAAAACGGATGAACCGTAGTGAACCACATGGCTCAACACATGACATGAAGCATCATTCCAATCCACAAACTTGCCGTCATACCAGATTTTCCCTTGTCCAAATGTCATTATTACACCTCTTTTACTTTACAAAACCTCCTACGGTTCTCATCCTATCTGCTTCTATAAAACAAACAACCATTCCGATTACCGGCGGAGCCATGTACCGTGCCAACGGCTCTGGTACATGGTGCACCCGAGAGGATTGCTGCGGGTCACTCCCGTGCCCCTTGCCCTTCGGGCTCCACTATCGTGGAGCTTCTCTCGCCCCCTCCCGGGGACTCGTAGTCAAACCTCCTGCGGTTCTCATCCTCTCTGCTTCTATAAAACAAACAACCATTCCGATTACCGGCGGAGCCATGTACCGTGCCAACGGCTCTGGTACATGG
>JBHORK010000113.1:0-7051 GCA_042565725.1 Verrucomicrobiota bacterium | reverse complement strand
GTATATTGTTAAGAAAGGTGATTGTCTGTCGGTTATTGCGTCAAGCCACGGAACAACTGTTCAAGCAATAAAAAAATCGAACAGTCTGGTCAGCGATACAATTAGGGTTGGTCAGAAATTGATTATTTCGGGAGCCAGTGTTGGCGAAACGCCTAAGCCGGATAAACTCGATTTGGAACTGCCGGAAGTAGATTTAGACTCTGGCCTTATGGAAGATGTTCCGGCACCAAGTCTGCCTGAACCCGAGAAGGATTCGACTAAGTGGTACAAAAAGCCTTCTGCTAAACCGGTTTCGACTAGAAAACATATCGTAGAAAAGGATGATGATCTGTTGAAAGTGGCGCAGATATGGATGATTAGCGTAGAAGAGTTGAAAGAGTTCAACAATCTTACCGATACGTCATTGGAGCCGGGTCAGGTTTTGCTTATTCCAATGATGGAGTAAAGATGCGGAGAATATCCAGCACGCTATGCGCTGTGGTACTGGCCCTCATCGCCCTGGGAATTGTAATGCTTGCCAGTACAAGCAGTGTTAGAGCCACTACAGCTTTTGGTAATCCCCTTTATTTTTTCTGGCGTCAGCTTATTTGGCTTTTCTTGTCCCTTCTTTTCGGATTTGTTCTTTACCGCTTCGATTACCACTGGTGGAAAAAAAGTTCGCTCCCTATGGTAATTGTATCAGTCCTGCTTCTGGTGCTTGTCTTGAAGATTGGTGTGACGGTGGGAGGCAGCAGACGCTGGCTCCGCTTTGGTGTTCTTAGTTTCCAGCCGTCTGAGTTGGCAAAGCTTTCTGTTGTGGTCGCGCTGACATCATGGATGACGCGGGTCGGTCATCGTGTTCGTGATTTTAAAGAAGGACTTCTTATACCTGGCCTTGGTCTTGGTGTTGTTCTTCTATTGCTTTTTCTGGAGCCGGATTATGGCACAACGATTCTGGTGGGAGTTGTCGGTATGATTATAATGTTCGCGGCCGGCACCAGATTAAGTTATCTGCTGGTTACCGGTGCGTTGGGCGCTTCTGTTCTTGTAATTGCAATTATGCAGAATACATTGCGAATGAATAGGGTTCTTGCTTTTCTTATGCCGGACAAATATCCCGATGTGGCATATCACTTACAGCAATCAAAAATAGCGTTTCATCTTGGCGGTTTATTCGGCACGGGATTAGGGAATAGTATGCAGAAACAGCTCTATCTGCCTGAAGCTCATACGGATTTTATTCTGGCTATTATCGGAGAGGAACTTGGACTCATAGCCACGTTGCTGGTCGTAGCCTTGTTTCTGGGTCTTATAGTGTGCGGCATGATTATCAGCTTCAGGGCGCCTGATTCCTTTGGCAGGCTCCTGGGCTTCGGACTTACGGTAATGATCGGATTACAGGCCGCTATCAATATCGGTGTGGTTACTGGAAGCCTGCCGACCAAAGGTCTGCCTCTTCCATTTATAAGTTATGGAGGATCAAGTCTTCTGATATCAGTTGCCTGTGTGAGTATTCTGCTGAATATAGCTCAGCATTGCACTGAAGAACGTTTTGATGAGCATGCCAGTCCCGTCAAGGACAAAGCGCATCGCTTTTAATGCGTGAAGCGTTCCTCGTGAAACGTGAAGCGCATGGGTGTCTAAGAATATGAGGGGACAGAACTACGGAAATAATAAGAAGCTGTTTCTTGCATGTCAGGCAATAACGCGATAATAATATGAGATACGAAGATCGAACATCAAAGAAAGGCGGAATAGAGCAGAAGCCTGATACGAGATACGCTTCGCGAAATACGAAATACGAGAAAATACAATGACTTTTATAAAGGATTTATTTGTTAAGGGTGGTCCGATCATGTGGCCGCTGCTTATATGTTCTCTGGCTTCACTCACTGTGGCTGTCGAGCGTTTGATATTCTGGTGGCGACAGGAACATGATAAAGACGATAATTTGACAGAGCGCATCTTTTCGCTTACCGAAAAAGGAGATTACGAGGCGGCTGTTGCCGCTGGAAAAGACAAAACTGACGCATTCTCACTCACGCTCGTTTCCGGTCTTACGAATCGCCACCACGGTCTTTCCGAAAGCATGCAGGTTGAAGCAGGAAATCAGGTTGAGAGGATGAAGCAGGGACTGTCTGTTCTTGATACCATCATTACCATGGCGCCACTGCTGGGAATATTGGGCACGGTTATCGGTATCATTGAGTCGTTCGATCTCCTGGGGGCCGCCGGTATTGAAGACCCTAAAGCTGTAACCGGCGGAATTGCGCAAGCATTGATAACTACAGCCGCGGGACTCGCCATTGCGCTCATTACACTGATCCCATTCAATTATCTTGTCGTCAGAGTTCAGAAAGAGGCAAGAAAACTGCAGGAAATCGCCACACAGTTTGAGATTGCGTATAGAAAAAGCGGGACAAGCAACAACTAATAACTGATAACCAGTATGCACTTATCTACAGGATATGAAAATCGAAAGGCACGGATAGAGATTGTGCCCTTGATAGATGTTGTCTTTCTCCTTCTGGTGTTTTTTATATATGCAATGCTCTCAATGACTGTTTACCGGGGGCTGAGAGTAGACCTGCCTCATGGTTCTGGAATACATGAAGAACTGCGTACGCTCGTTATTACCATTTCTGAAGATAATACATTGTGGATTGAAGATCATCCTTCAACCATGAATGAGGCAATAGCAATTGCCGCAGACCGTGTAACACAACATGATGGACCGGTTCTTGTTAGTGGCGATCGGAATGCGGATCTAGGCATTGCAATTGAGCTTCTTTCCGGTCTGAGAAGAGTAAATGTAAAATCAGTGTCATTTCAGGTTAAAGGGGAAGGGAATGAACATGAGTCGTCGGAGTGATTTAATCAAGGCGTTCTGTATCGCGCTTATTCTGCATGCTGTAGCGGGATTATGCGTTGGCGGTTTGCAGATATTCCGCGTTGACGCGGACATGGAGCCGTTATTCAAGAAAGGAGAATCCAGTGTTTTCCTTACTTTAGAATCATTACCGTTTGTACCGCAAGTTCAACAGAAAGATTCCAAAACGGATAACATGGCAATATTGGAGATTGTAGAAGAGAAAAAAAAGATAGATGATGACAATGTGCCGGTTCCGAAAGATGCGGATGCTCTTGTCAAGGGTGTTGAAACTCTTTCCGACGATGATATTGAACTGCCGCGTCCTTTGTATCCGCTTGGCGCAAAGATTCGTGGAGAAGAGGGTCTTGTCACAGTCAAAGTACGGATTAATGCTGAAAGTACTGCGGTAGTCGAAGTTGTCCAATCGAGTGGTTATCCCTCTCTTGATCGTTCCGCTGTGAATGCTGCTAAAAAAGCAGGCTTTGGGTTGGACCGAAACAACAGTTTTTCCAGTGTTGAAACAAACCTGACATTTCGTTTTAAGCTTGTTGATTAGTTTCCGCGTTTCTTGGAAGTTCGATGTTGAGTGTTCGATGTTGGATGTTCATAATATCTTTCTGGTATTCTTTCCCCCCCTTGAGTAATATGTGCTTTCCATAAGGAGATTTACATGCTCGCGACAGTATATTCCGGCGCTGTTTATGGTGTGGACGCCTATTCGGTTGAGATAGAAGTCAATGCGGGACGTGGTGACCCGTCTATAGTTATAGTTGGCCTGCCTGATGCGGCGGTGAAGGAGAGCAAAGACCGCGTACGTACCGCTATAATCAATTCCGGATTCAAACCGCATGTCGGTCGTACCACCATTAATCTTGCGCCTGCTGATATTAAGAAAGAAGGACCTGTCTTTGATCTCCCCATAGCTATAGGGATGTTGGCGGCACAGAACGAAATAGATTCGGAAATACTGCGTAAGTTCGCGTTGGTGGGCGAGTTGGCGCTAAGCGGCGAAGTGCGTCGGGCAAAGGGCGTTCTTCCAATTGCCATATGCGCCAGAGAAAAAGGACTGCATGCCATTATTGTGCCGGCTGATAACGCGGAAGAGGCCGCGGTCGTAAAAGGGCTGGATGTATATCCGGTACGGACCCTGCGTCAGGCCGCTGATTTTCTGAACGGTGAACTTGAACAAAAACCATTTCGCGTGAATCTTGATCAGTCATATAGTTCTATTAGTGAACATGAAGATGACTTTGAGGATGTTAAAGGACAGGAATACGCCAAGCGTGCTTTAGAAGTTGCGGTAGCAGGCGGGCATAACGTTCTAATGATAGGGCCTCCCGGCACTGGCAAGACAATGCTCGCGAAACGTATTTCCTCTATACTGCCGCAGATGACGCTGGAAGAAGCGCTTGAAGCCACAAAGATCCACAGTATATCCGGAACATTGAAAGAGCACAGCGCCTTAATAGAAAGACGTCCATTCAGATCGCCGCATCATACTATTTCCGACGCCGGCCTGCTTGGCGGCGGGACGCATCCGGTACCGGGCGAAGTCAGTCTCGCACATCATGGAGTGCTGTTTCTTGACGAATTGCCTGAGTTCCATAGGAATGTACTTGAAGTAATGAGGCAGCCGCTTGAAGACGGATCCGTAACGATTGCCAGGGCAGCAGCGACAGTAACATTTCCATGCAGGTTCATGCTGGTTGCCGCAATGAATCCGTGCAAATGTGCCTGGCTCGGAGATAAAAACAGAGAATGCCGCTGTTCTGACCGTGAAATCCGCAGTTACCGCAACAGAATCTCTGGTCCGTTACTGGATAGAATAGATATACATATAGAAGTTCCCAGTATGCGTTATCAGGAACTTGCCGATCTTGAACCGGGCGAACCATCCTCTGAGATCAGGAAGAGAATAGAAGCAGCCAGAAAAGTTCAGCAGGGGCGCTTCAAAAGGCGTAAAGCCGTTCATACAAATGCAGGTATGGGCTCCAAGGATTTGAACAAATACTGCAGGCTGGGTGATGAGGCGCAGAACATGTTGAAGATGGCCATTACTGATATGAACTTTTCCGCAAGAGCGTATGACAGGATACTTAAGGTTTCCAGGACAATAGCCGATCTGGCTGGAAGTGAAGCAATTTTAACTGATCATGTCTGCGAAGCGGTTCAATACCGGAGTTTGGATAGGCAGCTTTGGGTGTAGGACCCTTTTATTATGGCATTTTCAGTTTTTTGCAGAATTCCAGAAACGGCAGGACTCTTGTGCCGGTTTCGGCGCTGCCGGTGTCTTTTGAGCCACAGTGTACCTGGTAGAAGCGAGGAATGTCTGTTCTTTCCCTGAAATATTTGCAGGCAGGTGAAGCTGTTTTTTCTCCCACTTTGCATTCAACGGCAAATTCAGGACGTCCGTCCTTTAGAACAACGAAATCCACCTCGCGTTTATCTGTATCACGTATATAGCGAAGTTCCATATCAAAGCCTTCTGTATCTTCAATATAGTGGCAGTATTTGTTCAGTTGGCAGGCTACCATATTCTCGAACCTGCTGCCGGAATCCGGCACTCTGGACCAATCCCAAAAATACATTTTTTTCTCTTTTTTCACCGCCCTTATTTTCTTGCTGCCAAATGGCGGAATTCTAAAGCAAACGTAGAGCCGCTCCATAATGCATATCCAGCTTTCAAGAGTTTGATGTGCAACCTGAATTAATTTAGAGAGGCTGTTTATTGAAAGAGGGGAGCCGACGCATGACGGAAGGTGTGTTAAGAGAAGATCAATCATAGATATCTCTCTAACCAGTTCCAGGTCCCGAAGATCTTCGTGGATAATTCTGGCAGAGCACTCTCTTAACCACCTGCGATGAAAGCGATCCTTTCCAGTAAGTAGCGGGTCAGGAAATCCGCCAAACCGTAACAGTTGTTGTAGCTGATCGTTATTTGGATTCGAGTCTATTTCCATGAGCGAAAATGGATGGAGCCTGTAGTAATGATAGCGGCCCTGTAGAGAGTCTCCTCCTTTGCGGTAATAATCGAGTTTGGCAGATCCGGTAACAACAAAGGATATGCGTGATTTATTTTTGTCATAGAATCCTTTAACCAGATTGCGCCACTGCTTGAATTTGTGGATTTCATCAAGAATAAGGATTCTTTGCTTTTCGGGAAGATTACCATGCAATAGATTCTCTCTGTCCTCCAGTACATCCCAGTTGAGGTATCCAGGATGAGATTCATCAGCATTTTTTTGGGAAAGTAACGATAAAGAGAGAGTGGTTTTACCAACCTGTCGCGGTCCGCCAATGAAAACCATTTGGTTTTTAAGATCGCTCAGCAAGTCTTTCTTTAGATATCTGGTGTATTTGGCCATATACCCTCCATTATTAAATTCAACAACACTACAGTATGGGCATTAGTAAATTAAAGTCAACTACAAAAAACTCAGGCTTGAAAATCAGCCCATGAACCGGGCGAACCATCTTCTGAAATCAGGAAGAGAATAGAAGCAGCCAGAAAAGTTCAGCAGGGGCGCTTCCTGTCTTCGCTTAAGAGCTACGCCCCGGCAGGCAAAAGGCGTAAAGCCGTTCACACCAATGCAAGCATGGGTTCCAAGGATTTGAACAAATACTGCAGGCTGGGGGACGAGGCGCAGAACATGCTGAAGATGGCCATTACTGATATGAACTTTTCCGCGAGAGCGTATGATCGGATATTGAAAGTATCGCGGACGATTGCCGACCTTGCCGGTAATGAAGAGATTCTGGAGGAACATGTCTGTGAGGCAGTTCAGTATAGAAGTTTGGATCGTCAGCTTTGGGTGTAAAACATTCTTTTTCTGCGTAAGCAGATATATACAAGTCGACAAGCAAACACCTAAATACGAGGACTGACACCGGCACAACCTGTCGCGGTCCGCCAATGAAAACCATTTGGTTTTTAAGATCGCTCAGCAAGTCTTTCTTTAGATATCTGGTGTATTTGGCCATATACCCTCCATTATTAAATTCAACAACACTACAGTATGGGCATTAGTAAATTAAAGTCAACTACAAAAAACTCAGACTTGAAAATCAGCCCATGAACCGGGCGAACCATCCTCTGGGATCAGGAAGAGAATAGAAGCAGCCAGAAAAGTTCAGCAGGAGCGCTTCAAAAGGCGTAAAGCCGTTCACACCAATGCAAGCATGGGTTCCAAGGATTTGAAC
>JBHORK010000112.1:0-7063 GCA_042565725.1 Verrucomicrobiota bacterium | reverse complement strand
AACGAAGATAACCAGTAGCGTGTCCAGATGTTTTGTTTTCATACTGAAATCGAACGTCGCAATTAACTTTTGAATTTTTCGCGGAAAATTCAATAAAGTTCAATTGCTTGTTATCTGCTTTTATAAGCATTGACAAAATCATCTGGGGCAAGACCTGCTTGCCGGATTGCGCTACGGAGTGTGCCCACTGCAAGTTCTTTATGAACTGGAATGACACAGCCTTTATTCTGTTTGCGAAGGATAACGTGACTGCCGCGTTGCCTGACCACAGTAAACCCAAGTTTTTCGAAAACTTTGATTGCCCGTGAACCGGAAATTCTAGGCAACTCAGGCATGAACAGGGACCTCAAAAGTTGTCAGGATGGGGTGAGATGAGGACTTCAAAGGAAACTCCTCTAAATACAGCTCTGTTGCTTCCTGCAAGTTTGCAAGAGCTTGTTCAATAGTCTCGCCTTGGCTGGCAGTGCCTGTTTCTGAACACTCAGCCACGTAGAGCTTATCTTCCTGATGGACGATTG
The DNA here is from genome assembly GCA_042565725.1 of Verrucomicrobiota bacterium. Lineage (GTDB taxonomy): Bacteria > Verrucomicrobiota > Kiritimatiellia > UBA8416 > JBHORK01 > JBHORK01. The sequence continues at coordinate 6,545 of JBHORK010000112.1, read as the reverse complement.
CTGTGAATGTTTGTGTCATAATCTATCTCTACCTATAATGTACCAAATTGTCTTGAAAACCTGCAATACTATTTTGTTGCAGATAACGTCATTTTCACCTTTTGCATTCGCACAGCGATATGCAATAAGGTGAAAAAATTGTTTGAGTCTTGTTTTCCTTATAAGTTTCCTAACACAAAGATGCTTGCAAAGAAGCAAATCCAAAGCAACCAGAGAATCAAGAAAAGACGAGCTGCCCATGACTTCTCTCCCGTTTCTTTTCCGATTTCGTATGCAGTCGTCCAGTCAGCCCACATTGAGAGTCCCCAGTTTGCTGCCGTGATCCGAGCACGGCCATGCTTTGCTGCAAATGGCCGGAGGCCAAAGAACCAAACTGCAAGGATGGCTGGAGTAAGAAAAGACATGCCAAGGATTATTATGCCTATACCAATCTCTTTCATTCTGCTCTTTTGTGCATATCATGCGCAAAGTGTTTTCGAGAGTAGAATGGCACATACCAGCTGGAAGAAAGTATAGAAATTTCATTTGTGGAAATGTTCTGAATGTAGAGTTGTAATGTGATTTCCTCGTTTGTTATATCTGTCGTTGCTTGATATATAGCTTTGTCTGAATGAAGTTTAACTTTTAAACCATTAACAGGTTGCGACCAGTTAGAGTGATGCTTGGGGATGTTCTTGTCATTTGAAAGCATGCGACAGCCGTTTAGCATGATAATGCATATAGCCATGAGTGTTATGCAATATTTCATTCTATTATTCTGAATCGAACGTTTCGTTTCACAGTTTTTTCATTCCGCGCGCGGAATGAAAAATACTTGTGGAAACGGTTGTTCGAATTATCTTTTTTTCCAATAGTCAGGGTCACGATGTAAGTTCATGACAGCCATGATGACAATCTGATTTGGCTGGATTCTAAACATGACACCAAAAGGAAAGGTTTTTGTTAGACATCTTCGTACATCAAGGTGAACAACAGGGTAAAGTTTAGGATTTATTTGGATATGATTCAGAGAGTCTTGAACCGTTGACAAAAACCGTTTTCCTAAATCTTCCTGTTGAGACTCATAATACACTGCGGAGTCCATCATTTCAGAATCTGCTTCGGGATGGAAATTGATTGGAATCATGACAGTCTGGCATAGGCTTTTTTAAAGACCTCGCTGGAAGAGGTCAGGGTGACAATACCTTCATCAACTTCTCTACATCGTTTTTCAATCTCTTTTTTCCATTTTGGAGAGAGGTCGATGCTGGTGTCAGTATCCAAGCTTTCGATGAGCTGTTCAGCTACAAAAGCCCTCACTGTGTTTGGAAGGCCTAAAGCCTCGGATACAATTTTTTCTGCTGTCATGCTCATATTGTTAATATACCAAAATGAATACTAATGGTCAATTTCTTAGATTCGAACGTTATTTTCAGGTTTTGCGGCGTTAGCTGCAATAACCTGCAAAAAATTGTTGGATGTTTTTCTATTTCTTGAAAAGGTCGCTGTGTGTTCCTGTTCTTTCAAGACGAAGAGAATGCTTATCAACAGAGTAGATTAACACCCAATCTGGTTCGATGTGGCAGTCTCGACAGTTTTTCCAGCGACCTGTAAGCGAGTGGCCTCGAAACTTTTGATCAAGTATTTTACCTTTGGCAAGATCTGAAACAACGGTTTTGAGCGTGGTGAGGGTTTTACCTCGCTTACGCATTTTCTTCAGATCTTTTCCGAACTGAGTTGTTTGAGAAAGGTGTTTCATTTCTCCCATGTCTCAAACATGTCTTCAAGAGAATCAAAGGTGGTGATATCTTTGTTTTTACTGCTTTGATCCAAGGTGTGTTCAGTTAATTCATTTGGGACAAGCACAGGGAAAGGCAGGCCTTTCCTAAGACAAATTTGAGTGTAAAAAAGGCGGATTGCTTCCGTTGGGCTCATTCCGAGCTTTTTCAGAACACCCTCTGCCTTTTTCTTAGTGCGAGGCTCAACTCTTGCATGGATTATAGCTGTTTTATTCATAATAATAGTGTCTCACATTTGAAACACATTGTCAATACGCTAATTTCTCATGCATCCACAGTTTCCAGGGTCATCCATTAGAGGCCGGCGTCAAGAGACAAAAGTGTCCCTGTAGAAGATTTCTCTCTTCTTGATGCCGTTACCCACGTTCGATTCCACCAACCCGTCGTATTCACGCCGGTCTTTTCTGTCGTTTGAGTTATGAATGCCGCTTGGCATTCCGGTCAGTCATCCATCTGGATCTACCTCGAGTCGCAAAAGCGCCCGACGCCATCCCGGCACTATGCCGAGACCAGAAAAACGTCCGTGCCATACAATGTTCAGATAGAGTGAACAGATCTGCGGTTCTTCGGCAAAGCCGAATCCCAACCCCGATTGATTCACTGTATGGGCGAAATGACAAATTAGTGTTCATCGTAATGTGTTTCAAAATATGGGATGCGACAGCTTCCAATCAGACCTAGCGGTTTTACCAACCCTGATTCCGGTTCACTGTCGCAGCCCTTCCTATCCAAATATTTTTTGCATATCAAAATCCACTTGATCTTTCATGATAAAATAACATGCCTTACAAAGCTTGCTGGCCAGCGCTTTTGTTGCCAGCACAGAATTACTGCGCGCAGCCTTACGTTGATGCCAACGCTTAGCTTCTGGACTATAGCGTCTGATAAAGTTCGCAGCTTCAACATATGCCCAGGACAAATACTTGTTCCCATTCTTCGCGTTGTTCTCGCCCTTCTTTTTGTTGTTCGATGTCCTCTTGGCTTTGACGCATCGAGAATAAGAACTGTAATTGCCTACTTTCTTGAATCGATTGATGTCACCAGTTTCCAGCATGATCGTGAGACCAAGTATTTTCCCTATGCCCTGAACTGTCAGGAGTTTCTCGAACTCTGGTTTTAACTTCTTTGAGGACAACTTTTTCAATTTCACGAATCTGCTTCGTCAAAAAGCGGATGGTTGAAATGTTTGTCTGCCCCATCAGCACCAGGCGACTGTCGTCAAAGAACTGCTTCACTTCTTCCTCGTGTAATTTGCAAATACTGTTTGAGCTGATCTTTTCGCCTCGCTCCCTGGCGATGAGATTCTGGAAGCTCAATATGTGAGCAGTCTTGTGACGAACGAGCAACAAACGTCTTCTGAGTAAATCTCGCACGGGCCTATGCTCCTTCGGGTAAATGTATCCTTCAGGAAGTATCTTCAATCGAGACAGCTCAGCCAAGAAAAATGCGTCTGTCTTATCATCGGCATTCTTCAGCCCGTCGTACTGCACTACCGCTGCGGGATTAGCAAGACGAGGCATATAACCGTTCTCTTCTAATCCATCCACAAGCCAGTACCAGTTGTATGTTGACTCCACAACGACACCAGCATCGAGATCTTTCTTGAACGGCTTAAGCGCTTCCAGAATAACCGGCAGTTTGTTAGGCAGCCGTTTCTCATAAATACGTTTCCCTGCTTCGTTCATGATCCCGTAGTATCCGTTGTCGCCATGTAAATCTATCGCACAATGCAGTCCCATCTTTAGCTCCTTTCGTTGTTAGCTACTTTTTGGTAGCATACAAACTTGAGCCTCAAATGGATAATGTCTCTATATGCTTATCAGACCTTGATTGTTGACTTTGCCGCCAACGTTATCTCTATTGTCAATTACGGGGTCTGACCCTGGAAACGTCTTTTCTGATCCTTGGATGCAAGGCTGCCTTTGACTCTGTCGTAATCAATGGCCTGCCCCTTTGACGGATACCGATCCATGGCGGCCTGCAGCTTGTCGCGCACAGCAGTCAATCCATCGGTAACGTTTAGTGGTTTCGCCTCCAGAACATCCGCGACGGTATCGTAGAACCTGCCATCGCTGTACAGTTTGTGCCGCTTGTCGCGGACGTAGCGGATCTCGTAGTGCGTGTAACGGTCGTTAGACTTCTTTGAGTAGGGACGTGGGAAGTAATAACCGTAGATCCAGTCGCGTTTCTTGCCGGGCTTCCCAAGACATTGGGGCCAGAAACTCCAGCCGTCACCGTCCTTGATCTCCTTCGGGGGCAGACCGGCGGCTTCCACCATGGTGGCGAAGAAATCGGAAAAGCAGATGAGATCCTCGTTGACTTGTCCCGGCGGAATGCGTCCCGGCAAACTGGCGACCAGTGGCACATGCGTGCCATGATCCATCGTACGGCCCTTCTCACCACGAATCTGACGCCCGTCCAGTTCTGATGTAATCTCGCAGTTGGTCCCATTGTCGCCGGTGAAGATTATTAAGGTCTTGTCGCGGATCCCCAGTTCGGTCAGCGCATCTTCAATTCGCCCGACACACTTGTCCATGTACTGAACCATATCCACGAAGTTCTTCTTCGCGTCTTTTCCGCTGCGATTGGCACTATCCGGCGTCGTTACGAACGGATTGTGCGGAAGTATCATTGGGTAATAGGCCAGAAACGGCTTGTCTTTGTTGTCTTTGATGAACTTGATCAGGAAGTCCGTGACAACGGTGGGGCCAAAGTTGCCCCTTGGCAGTTCCAGCAGTTTGTCGTCCTGCATCAGCGATGGATTCCAGTAACGCGCGCGCGAGGTACCCGGGTAGTTCCACAGGCAGAACGTGTCGAAGCCGGCCTCCTGCGGGCTGATTCCATCACCATTACTCAGCTTCAGCTGCCACTTACCCGCCACGGCTGTAACGTACCCGTTCGCCTTGAAGTAGTTGGCGAAAGTCGGTTCGCCTTTGAGGTAGATGCCGAAATCTCTGTAGTTGAAGACATTGGATTTGCCTGACATCAGATTCACACGGCTGGGCGTGCAGAGCGGCGTGGAATGGCAGTTCGTGAAGCGTATGCCTTTTGCACCCAGAGCGTCAATCTTCGGCGTCTTGTATTCTCTGCTGCCGTAGCAACTGAAACACTCATAGCCCACATCATCCGCCATGATCAGAACGATATTGGGCAGTTCTTTCGGTTTCTCTGACTGTGCATATACTTCCGGCAGAAGAGCAAGCGCGGCTCCTCCTGCTAGTGTGGCTTTCAAAAACTCACGTCTGTACATTTGATTTCCTTTTGTGCCCAACGCCTGAATCATGCTCAAATTGAGCTATCAATTTGTAGCATGGATTCGTTTGTTATCTTTTCTTAAGGTGTTTTTCGACAAAAGCTCGGGGTTTCATCGTAGTGATGCCACGATAACCGGAAACATTGAGAAGGTGCTTGTCTCCACTGCAAATTAGCTTTGTTCTGCTTGCCACGGCGCAAGCAAGAAATTTGTCGTCATCAGGATCATAGCACACCTTTTCTGCGAGAGGGGGTGTATCTACCAGTGATGCTTTTATCATGAGTAATTCAATCCATGGTTCTAGATCAACAGTAGGGAATTGAGCGGCTAGTCTTTTGCCGACACGGCGATATTCATTCAGTATCTCTGGAGAGATGATGAGTGACACTCGGCCATGTCGCCAAGCATCAAGAATTATGAAAGGTGGACCGGAGAAGAATACGCCAGAGACAAAGACATTGGTGTCGAGGATAAGCTTCATTATTTTTCTCTAACACTGGCGATAGCTTTGGATATATCTGATTTTGTCATACCTGCCGATCTAGCTTGTTTTCGAGCTTTTTTGATGAGATTGTCAAAATCTCGCATGGATGGTTGTGTGATGGTTTTCATGATAACAACATCGTTCTCGCCAACAACGACGAACTGTGATCCGGCGGTTAGTCCGAGCTTGTTTCTGACATCCTCCGGAATTACAACTTGCCCCTTGGATGACATTCTGGCTGTAGCTAATGTCTTCATTTCAAATGCTCCTCTATTCTTACTGGTAAGATTATGCCATTTATGTGATCGTTGTGCAAGGGAAAAGAATATATATTCTAAAGATAACGATCTGAATGACCATCAAATCAAATCGCGCGCGATTTGATTTGTATGTGTCGATTCATTGTTCGGCTATTTTTGCTGATAGTCTTTTCCGTTGAGGCTTCGGATAACAGAACGCATCCATACACCCAGTTCCTTCTTCATTCGTTCAAATCGCTGTTCGTGCCGGGGATCATTAGATAGGTCGGTTGTCTCCATCGGATCTTCTGTCAGGTTGTACAGTTCAAATCTTGCGCCGTTGATACGATGCAGCTTCCACGGCCAATCGTTCCATGCGGCATGTCCTGTTGTGCTATCTTCCGGGAAATGCGGGAATTCATCGACGTCCTTGCGTATCCGCGGCGGGTCATGCGGCAATGGCGCGCCAGCATCCTGTTTTTCCATGATCGCTTTCTGAATCCGATCGCTCCAAGTAGATTGTCCGCCCTGGAAGCTGTGCCAGAATCCTATCGGCTTGCTGCGTTTCTGTGCCGTCCCCGCAATGATATCGTTGACGTCAATTCCGTCGAGTGGATGTGGAGCATCCAGTTTCACCCCTGCCATCGCCATAAGGGTAGGGTACATATCGCACGTGGACACCGGCACCGCAGTTCGACCTTTGAGCTTGCGAGCTGGCCACTCGATGATTGCGGGAACGCGCAGGCCGCCTTCGTAGATGCTGCCCTTTTTTTCCCGACCACCGGATGTCT
>JBHORK010000111.1:0-7080 GCA_042565725.1 Verrucomicrobiota bacterium | reverse complement strand
TTATATACAGGGGACTTGAACCCCATTAGTTCACGCCCATGCTGGGCGTACACAATCTCCTGGAGGCGACAGCCTAAAGGCCGCGCCTCAGGAGTAACGTTATGGGTCTCTCTTCCCTTTGTTATCACCGTCTCGGTGTTCATGATAATAAGCATGCTTGAAAACTAACCCCAACAAGTGCTGGATTACATTAGACACTCCGCGCCGAATTGATCAGCACGGACGTAACTACAGCACATGAGTGCTTACTGCACCCAAGGACAGACCCGAACGACCACCCTTATTTTGCTTTCGGATGACGTTGGAAGGTGTGGTTTGTGGTTGAGACTTGCGCCCATAATCAGACAGCCGCTGTCCTTGATACGGCTTAGATTAAACAGGTTCTTTCAAAACAGACGTTTCAACCCTGTCAGACCCACCCAACGAAGTAAAGCCAGTACTGCCAGTACTGTTTAAAGCCTGATCACTGTTCTGATTATCAATCGGAATATTCCTATCCCTGCCCCGTAATGCTGCTTCCTGCTCTTTGAATACATGTCTTAGGCTCCTCCGGGAGCAGCCCACGAGTAATATAACTTTGGTGGCATGCCTTTTTAACTTAATTATTTGACCAGGCTGCCCAACTAACAGCCATAAGGTCTAGGCCTATAAATATTTCCAAATCAATCCGTTGACATATCTTATATAGTATAGTACATTATTAGCATGTGGGAGATATACGAACATAATATTCTAGCCCGAAAGCTTGCCAGAATTCCTGTCGAGGTGCTTAAGCGATATGAGAAATGGAAGGATATAGTCACCATTTCAGGCCCGCAAGGATTGAGGTTAATCAAAGGATTTCATGACGAAGCCCTAAAGGGCAAATGGCAAGGATCCAGATCATCGCGCCTAGGCAAGCAATATAGGCTTATTTACAAGATAGAGAACAAGAAACTGTATGTGAAGGTAATTGACATAACTTCTCATGACTACAGGAGAAAATGATATGAAAAATTATAGAAAAGCAAAAAAAACCATAGATGTATCTGTTGGCGAGTCAGTACGTATTATGCGTGAGCTCCAAGAGCTCAGCCAATCGGACTTGGCAAAACTTACAGGTATCCCCCAGTCCACCATATCAGGAATTGAGAATAACAAAATCAACATTGGCGTGGAAAGAGCTAAGACTCTCGCCGTGGCCCTAAAGTGCCACCCTGCTGTTCTCGTCTTTCCAGGGTGGGAAATAAAGGATTTGGCCGCAGCCTAACAAAACCTTCCACACATATTTTTGAAACCGCGGTTTCAAAAAATGATGAAGGTGAACAGTTGGGATTAGTAGAGCATGAAATATATATTACTTTTTACCAGTATTGCTTTAATGTGCATATTTTGTTCATGCGAGGATAGCGATGATGATGCCTATACTTACGATGACGGAGGCACCCACATCGTACATATCACCAATGCCACAGATGAAATTATTAGGGTGTGGTGGAGCGAGAGAGATACCAGCCTAAACCCAGTGGATTGGATATTAATGCCACGTGAGCATGAACATATTAAACCGGGAGACAGAGATTCTATATCGCCATATTTTGACAGTCCTTACGGTTACGGAACCGCACGGATTTCCATCGAACATCCATGGAGTGAATCTGATGCATACTTATCAGTAAGAAAAGAAGAAGAACTTATCGTAACAAAAGAACTTCTTGTGCAAAATTCCAAATAATCCAAACAACAGTTAGGAGATAGGCGTCAGTCCCACGGCACCAGAACATAGTACGGTGCGGCGGACGTCTCGTGCTTCGTAGCGAAACCTACTTCGCAGAGTAGCAGCGGGGCAGTCCCCTTATCTTCGTAGGATTAAAAATCTTGAATTAGCTGATAATCTCTTTATTGTTGTAATGATAATTCTATTTGGGTTTGTATTATGACTTCTAAAGACATCCGTCGTCATCTGTGCCATTTACCTAAATACTCCTGGTTTATTTTCATTCTATTCCTGTGGTATTTTCTGTTTAACGTGTCCGAGGTGTTTGATGCTTCTTTACCTGCTTTCCAGTTCCATAAATACTTGAAATGGATTTCGACACTCCTGGTCTCTCCATTTCTGATGGCAGGTATTCTGGGAAGCATCATTGAATATCTTCAATATAAAAACCAACTCTCATCGCAGCGGTTTTTCAGGAATGGATTAAAGTATTACCTGTATTTTATAGGCGTGGATATATTCCTTGTAGTTTTTGCTGTAATATCCGTCCTTGTCATCAACTTGTCGGGACTGACAATAATTCACCCTGAGAGTAAAACGTTTGCTGTTATACGTTCCATTATATCTATTATTAAACTCTTTTGGATTTCAACAATTGTAACAGACCACGGCAAGATCGGCAGAAGTTTGACTCGTGGTATCCGTATTCTGTTTTCCAACCCCATGACGATAGCGATCGGCATCGTTTGGGGGGCACTGATCTTTGCGGATTCTTATGTTGCCAATTTCATAAACAAAGAAACGACGGCTGCGTTGACCGGAATAACTGCGGGCATTATGAGTTTTGCAGCCGTTATTGCGTATCTTTGCGTAATCACCGTCTGCAGAAAGTCCAGAACAGAAATATTTAGAGAAGCATCCGAGAACGTACCGCCACCGTTACCTGCCTCTACGCGACCCGGTGAGAAGCCCGCAAAAGTTGGCTTTGTGCTGGCGTTCTTATCGTTTCTTCCAGTTTTAAATATTGTCGCGCTGGTGCTTGGCATTATAGCTCTTAAGAGAAAAACACACTTAAAACTAAAAGCCCTGACAGCAACATGTTTAGGAGGATTCTTTACTGCGCTTTACATTATTACAATATCAGGACACTTTATGTCCTCCCCTACCCACGCTGCGTCTGTTGGTTATGAATTTCTTTCTGAAGCTGACTCCGATCTCCATTCCCTGGTTCCGCTTCTGAATAATGGCGCCGTTATCGAAGCACGGGAAGAATTTGAACAAATAACAGCGCAGAAAGAAGATCATTCATGGCCCGTCCTCTGCGCTTCAGCCATTATTACCGCAGGATCGGGCAATGCTGAAAAGTCTCTCAGCATTTTCAATTCAGCCGCAGAAAAGAATCCGGACAAAGGAGAATTCTATTACTATTATGGATACGCACAGTTATCAATGAGCCTCTTCGCAAAGGCCGAAAAGAGTTTTAAACTCGCATTGAAACAAAAACCTGGGTTTAGAGAGGCTGAGATGTGTCTGGGGTTGACTCAGAACGTTTATGAGGTTTCTCCCGCGGTCAGCGCTGCGGGGTTCGTAGTAATCCTTCTGTTCCTCTTTACATTTCACGAGTTTGCGCACGCGTATTCCGCTTGGAAACTGGGAGATCATACCGCGAAAGACCAAGGCCGCCTCAGCCTTAATCCTATTGTTCATATTGACCCTATCGGCTCACTGCTTCTGCCCGGCATTCTGCTCTGGCGTCAGTCTGATGTTATATTCGGCTGGGCAAAACCTGTGCCCGTGGATCCGCGGAATTTCAAGGATCCCCGCAGAGATCATATGATCGTATCATTTGCGGGCCCCGCAATGAATCTATTCATATCCATGATATCCCTGCTGGTAATGCTTTTGTTTTTACTGTTTATACGAATTCTTTCACCAGGTGCGCTGACCATCAATCTTGCAACCCCTTTCTCTCCAATATCTATTATAGGAACATCGATCGATCAGTGGCTTCTTGTATTAATTACATTTCTAAAACAATTGTTATATACAAGCCTTGTACTGGGATGTTTTAACCTGATTCCAATCCCGCCACTTGACGGTTCATGGATTCTTTCCGGGTTTCTTTCGGAACGCTCAAGAGTCGTTTTTGAAAAAATACGCCCCTTTAGCTTCATCATATTTCTCGCGATTGTAATGACGCCTGCACTGGACTTTCTTTTGATTATTCCTGTTGGCTTAGCGTGGTGGTTAATGTATTTCTGTTTTTCCGCCATGGGTTTTAATTAGCAGATGGGTCTACTTAATCATAAGTTGGGTACAGAATGATAAAATGACAAAAGATCGAAAACGAACTATTCTTATTGTCGTGACACGAGCCATTGCTGGATTCGTTATCATTGTTGTGCCCATTGTCTTCATTCAGGGGTATCTGATCTCCACCGAACGTCGGGTCTTGAATGCAGATCATGCCGCAGTGCTCCAAGCCTGTCGTGAAATGATCGCCCACAGAAATGAGTATTCGTCGGTGCAACCCGACCGGCCCACCAATCAGGTCTACATCGATTTCACACTCAAACCGCTTGACCCAAAGATCCCGAAGATCATTCGTGACCTGAAGCCCAAATACGTCCTGATCAAGCCCAGTTTAGTTATAGTCGGGTTTATCGGTGATTTCAACCGCCTTGCCTATGTCGGGTTTCCTGAAGGTGTTGGCGGTAATGGGAACAGGAAATTGATTGACGGGCTCTGGCTGATTTCAAATATGGAAGATGGAATAATGGGAGACCAAATTGCCCCTAGACAACAACGTAAAAAGAAAATGGTGTTTAGAATATGGTATTATCTAGTTGAACGATATGGACTAAAGAAGGTTACCATAATATATCATGTGTTATCAGTGGTAATTCTTTTATTTCTACCTCTCGGGTTTGCTGTTCGCTGTATCGGTTCGGTGTGTTCTTTGCGGTTACGTACTAAGATTAAACAACATCCCATTTTGCACGTCGGTTGGTTTATCGCATCTCTTTTGATGCTTTATGTGTGTTGGCTTTTGCTGTCCAATCTCGTCAAGATATTGGACAAGGCATTAGAAGGCTGACAGGGTCAGACCCACGCCACAGGTTTACGCGCCGTGGCGTGCGGGCAAGCTTGACAATTGACAATAGAAATAACGTAAGGAATGCCGAACAAACGTGACATTAAAGAAGAATGAAACGTATCGACCAGACAGTTCTCATTGGAACATTCCTCGGCTTCTGTTGGTTAGGCATGCAAGTTGTGCATGAACTTGGGCATTGCGCTGGAGCATGGGTAACAGGCGGGAAGGTGTCCCAGGTGATCGCCTATCCATTCTCCATCTCTAGCACAGTACTCTCCTACAACCCACACCCGCTGATCGTTGTGTGGGCTGGCCCTGTCATAGGTTCCCTTCTGCCTGCCATTGCATTCTTCCTTGCATTCGTATTTCGGAGCCCGGGTCTCTACCTGTTTCGCTTCTTCGCGGGCTTCTGCCTAGTGACTAACGGCGCCTACATTGGCATCGGCTCATTCGACCGACTCATGGATGCCGGGGACATGATGAGTTACGGATCGCCTCAGTGGACCCTCATTCTCTTTGGTATAGTAACCGGAGCATGCGGGCTGTGTTTGTGGAACGGCATTGGTACCAAATTTGGACTTGGCGAAGCCAAGGGAAAAGTCAGCCGCCCTGCGGCTATCACGTCCCTTGCACTCTTTGTCCTGGTCGCAGGAATCGAGCTGACAATTGGAAGCAAATAGAAGTGTCTAACAAGACGCGTGGCCGGTACCCTACCCCGCTACTCACCAATTGCATTACGGAATTTCGAGATTCACAATAATTCTGATAACAAGACACGAGTCTACTCAATAAAAACTTGGGTTTGGGGAAAAATATTGACAAGCAAGCGCATGTGGATTATTATAGCTATTGTTATACACATAATAGATTGGAGCAAAAGATGAGAACAGTCCAAATGACACTTGATGAGAACCTTGTACGCTCGGTGGATCGCGTCGTGAAGAAAATCCACACCACGCGCTCTGCTTTTACACGAGACGCTCTCCGTAATGCACTCGCAAATTTTAATGTTGCTCGTCTTGAACAGCAGCACAAGAAAGGGTACGAGATTCTTCCGGTCAATAAAGCAGAATTCAGCGTATGGGAAAGCGAACAGGCGTGGGGTGACGAATGAAGCGCGGAGAAATTCGATGGTATAAATTTGCGCACCCTGACAAGAAACGCCCTGTCTTGATTCTCACCAGAGATTCTATTCTTGAGTATTTAGGTGAAGTCACAGTAGCCCCTGTGACATCCACCGTACGCGAGATTCCCAGCGAAGTCACCTTGTCTAAAGAGGACGGCATGATGAGAACTTGCGCTATCAACTGCGATCATATCCAGACCATTGCTAAAGGCAGAATAGGATCGTGTGTCACAACTCTCTCGAATGGCAAAATGAACCGCGTCACTAAAGCCATAGGGTTTGCTTTGAATCTATGGTGAGGGAAGGCCAGCAAAATCTTGTACAGCCCCACCCTCCCCTTCTTCTTGTAATATGAGATTTCGTGATTTACAATAATTCCGATTAAATATACCGCCGGGTCTACTCAATCATAAGTTGGATTCATGAGAGAATTGATCGACATCATTATTATAATAGGAATGATTCTTTTTACTCCGGCCATTCTTGCAGTTTGGTTCTTTGGGCTTCGCCCGTTTGTGGCCAGGCACGGCAGGGCCCGCATCACGGCGGCAAACTGGGGACTCTCAATGTGGGCTGACTGGACTACCGCATACGAAATAGGGAAAGAAACAGGAAATAAATCATGGGCAGCTCGTCTTTTCTTAGCTCTCTGGTTGCTTTGGGTTTGTTTCTTTGTCATCCTTTTTATATTAGGAAACTTATAGGCAAGATAGGACTCTAACAAAATCTTGGAAAATACTGTCGCGTAACCGCGCCAGATTCTCAAGATCAACGTTCGCGGAAGTTGTTATCAAACTGCGCGGACGTTGCAGGACGCAAGAATCTATGAAACGTTTGCTTATTACCGGAGCCAGCGGCATGTTGGGCGGGGAGATTTTAGTTCGCGCGGATTCCATGTGGAACGCTGTTGGCGCCTGCCACCGAACCCCACGTAAAGACATGCTCCAACTGGATTTTGTCCACCCGGACGAACTCGAACAGAAGATCACGCAGCAACCGTTTACGCACATTATTCACTGCGCGGCCATTCGCAATCCCGACTATTGCCTGAAGAATCCGGAAGAAACAGAGAGCGTCAATGTCCGGGGCAGCCGTGTCATTGCCAAGGCGGTAATGGGAACAGGAAATTGATTGACGGGCTCTGGCTGATTTCAAATATGG
>JBHORK010000110.1:0-7229 GCA_042565725.1 Verrucomicrobiota bacterium | reverse complement strand
GGAGAAAGGAATCATTGATCGAGCCGGAAAGTTTATTGAAGGAAGCGACCCCATGATTGAGACAGTTAAGAGTCAAAAGAGGTTTATGCTAAAAGGAACAAGTGTTCATATAAACGAAGATGATATTGCAAACATTATTACGGCAAAGGCGGCAATATTCGCGGCTGCAAAGATTTTGTTAGACAGAATGAACTTAAGTTTCGGCGATATTGATCGTTTATTTATCGCCGGTGGGTTTGGGAGTTTCATAGATATTAAACATGCCATAAAAATAGGGTTGCTACCGGCGTTACCATCAACCAGCATTCAGTATGCGGGGAATACATCGCTCTGGGGCGCAAAGCTGGCTGTGTTGTCTAAAGAAGCATTTGACGAGCTTGACAAGATTAAGTCGATGACAACTTATTACGATCTAATGGGAAGCCACGATTATGTTGAACAGTTTGAACAGGCACGATTTTTGCCGCACACAGACATAAGCTTGTTTGCTGAAGCAAACAAGCATGGTTAATGGTTGATGGTTAATGGGAAATACTGAAGCAAACAAGCATGGTTAACGGTTGATGGTTAATGGAGGAAAAATGTCGAAAGTTATTGCAGTTACAGGTAAAGGCGGGACAGGCAAAACTACTGTGGTTTCGCTGATCATTAAGCATCTAAAAGCCCATGCACAAGGGACTATCCTGGCATTGGACGCTGATCCGGATTCCAACCTGGCAACAGTTCTCGGTGTTCCGCTGGAGATGAGTATTGGGCAGTTGAGGGAAGAAACGCTGAAAGAGATGAAGAATTTCCCGCCCGGTATGGACAAGAGCAATTATATAGAGGCTGGTCTTCATCAGATTATCTGCGAAACCGATAAAATGGATTTTATTGCCATGGGCAGGTCTGAAGGACCAGGCTGTTATTGCTATATAAACAGCCTGCTTAGAAAGTTTGCTGACGATCTTCAATCTTCTTATGATTGGGTGATCATGGACAACGAAGCCGGGTTGGAGCATTTGAGCAGGAGAACGGCCGCCAGGGTTGATCATTTAATAACAATCATTAACAATACACCACTTTCTATTGACTGTGCCCGAAGAGTACAGGATTTACTGGGCGGAATCAGTAATGAGGTTAGAAAAAAACATTATATTATTAATAATGTAAATTCAGAGAAAGTGAGTATTATAAAGGAACGTTGTGCGGATCTGGACATGGAGTACCTGGGCTGCATTCCTCCAGATCCCGAACTGGAAGACGCTATTTTTAACGGCAAACCGCTTTTTGAGCTTGATACGACACCTGCCGTTTTGAGTATAAATGAAATGATGGATAAAATTAAGGAGAAGTGATGGATATAGTAGATGTAAAAGAAAAATGGACAAATGTTATCAATACGGTAACGCTGGGCGCAACGTCTGACCAGGGCGGCACACGCGGTAAAACAATAACCGTTGGAGGTCAGTCGACACTGCCAGGTCTTACATTCGAAGGTGAGATTCCCAATAAACCAGTAATAGCTGGTCTCGTTGTTGATGTTGTGCCTGATGGCTGGCCTGATGTGCTGAAAAATGCCATAGGTAGCGTGATCAACTCACCTGCCGAATGGGCGCAAAAATGTGTTGAAGAGGACAAGGTGGACTTGATTTGCCTGAAGCTTATGGGCCCAGACCCGAACGGACAGAACAAATCAGCGACTGATGCCGCAAACACCGTAAAGGCCGTGCTGGAAGCGGTTGATGTTCCTTTGATTTTCTGGGGATGCGGTGATGAGAATAAGGATAACGAAGTTCTGCCGGAATGCTCGCAGGCCGCAAAAGGTGAAAATTGTCTGATCGGTGCCGCAACCGAGACAAACTACAGAACTATGGCTGCGATTGGCCAGGCAGACAAGCACAAGTTGATAGGTGAAGCGCCCGTAGACATCAATATTGCAAAGCAGGTAAATATTCTTTTACAGGACGCTGGGTTTGATCTTGATGGCGGTGTTGTTATGTGTCAGGTTACGGCTTCGCTTGGGTATGGCTTTGAGTACGTTTATACGATATTCGAGCGAGTCAGGATTGCCGGGCTCAAGGGTGACAAACAGATGGCTTTACCCCAGATAGCGAATGTCGGATGGGAAGTCTGGAAGGTGAAAGAAGCATTGGCTGACGAGGATGTTCTGCCTGGCTGGGGCAAGCTTGAGAAAAGAGGGCCTCGCTGGGAAATAGCTACGGCTGCGGGTTACCTACAGGCTGGTGCTGATATCATCACCCTGTCACATCCTGAATCCATGGCGACAACACGTGAAATGATAGAAAAAATGTATGGATAGCAAGAGTTGATAAGGGTTCATAAAAACTCCTTATAAAACCTTTCTACCCCTAAAAAGGAGAAAACGACGATGATATTTATTGGAGAGAGAATTAACACCGGTTTCAAGGACATCAAAAAAGCTGTGGAAGACAAGGATCCTACAGCTATTCAGGAATGGGCGAAAAAACAAACGGATGCAGGGGCAACCTACCTGGATGTTAATCTCGGAGCCGTATCGAGTAAACCCGAAGACATGTGCTGGATGATAGAATCTGTCCAGGAAGCCGTAGACACAACTATTTGCATAGACTCCAACAAGCCGAATATATTGGCTGAAGCTATGAAAGTCTGCAAGAAGCCTCCGTTGATCAACTCCACAACGGCAGCCGAAGAAAAGCTTGACCAGATTATGCCGTTGGCAGCCGAATATAAAGCTTCTGTTATTGCAATTGTTATGGACGAAGAAGGTGCTCCTAAAACCGCGGATAAGCGGGTTGAAAACGCAGGTAAAATCATGGCCAAAGCTATGGAACTGGATATTCCTCCGGAGCATCTATTTCTTGATCCGATCGCCATGCCTCTGAAATTCATGCAGGAACAAGAGAAAGAGATTCTCGAATCAGTCCGGCAGTTCCCTCTCTTTTCAGATCCCCCACCCCATATTGTCTGCGGTCTGTCCAACGTCTCCAACGGAACAACCCATAAAAGCCTGATCAATCGCACTTTCCTTGTCATGGCTATAGCCAATGGCATGGACGCGGCAATCTGCGATGTAATGGATATCGATCTCGTCAATGCGGCTAAAACCGCAGATTTGATCATGAATAAAGAAATTTATGCTGACGCTTATATCAAGAAGTAACTTAATCTATTCGGGGAAACATCAGAACTTTGAGGAGAAGATTTAGACGGGATCAACAGGATTTACAGGATTAAGAAAAGAGAAAAGTGTTCTACATAAGTACTCGTACTATAACAAATCAGCATAAAAGCAAAACTACCTGACGACAATCAGGACGAAGGTAGGGTTATTAATAAATTTCGGCAAGCACAAGATGGACGCGAAAGGTAAAATAAGGATACTGGCAGAGGATATCACTTTGGGACAAAAACGCTCCACTCCCTATCCTGTAAATCCTGTTGATCCTGTCTAAAAATAAAGTAATAATGTTTTGCTATCCGCGTAAAACTCAGAACTGATTCAAGAGGGAGACTCAATGGCGCAAAAGGAGATGCTCTCAAAGACGATGCGCATTGATATTCCGCGCAATGTTCTGGCGGAAGTAAGCGCCTTAAAGAAAGCCCGGAAGGATGTTGCGAAAAGAAACATCCGTCGCTCATCGGGTTCACGTGCCCGCAAGAAAGCACCTCGCGTTTCTGTCGGTAATCGCGATCTTAACGAACTTTTCCAAGGCGTATACGACGCAGCATTCATTACCAGTCTTAAAGGGAAGATTGTAGATGCAAACACTCGATCTTCCCAGTTCTTTAATTACACCAGGGAAGAACTTCTCGGAAGCAGTATGATGGAAATTATTCTGGGTTTTAATGAACCCATGATAAAGACCATTTGCGAGAATCTTAAAAACGACAGATTCACGTTAATACAAGCCCAGTGCATGCGCAGTAACGGGAGTCATTTTCCATCTGAAATATCAACAAGCCTACTTCGGCTGTCCTCTAAAGATCATCTATGTTTTTTTGTTCGAGACGTGACAGTCCGCAGAAAAGCGGAAGAAGCGCTGAAAAAGGCGCATGATAACCTGGAAAGAGAAGTCCAACAGCGAACTATAATTAACGAGGAACTGAGCAACGAAATTTCCGAACGAAAACGCATAGAAGGCGAACTGCAGGAGGCTGTCGCGCAATTAAAGAAGCATGATGAAGCCAAAAGTCAATTTGTATTTAATGTGTCCCATGAACTTAAGACTCCTTTGAGCTCAATCAGGCATGCCTCAAGCAACATGCTTAAAGGGATTTCCGGTGCTTTGCCCGATAAAGCGACATTCTATACCAACATGATCAGACAGGATGCCCAGAGACTTGCAAGGACAGTAGAAGACATTTTAGACATGAGCCGCCTTGAAGCGGGAACATTGACTCTCCGCAAAATAAAAATTCCTTTTGCACGGTTCGTTCGTAGATCGGCGGAATCCCTTAAACTTCAGGCCGAAGCGCAGGGACTGACCATGAAAATCCAAACGGATACAGTCAACGGCTTTGTAGATTGTGATCCTCAGAAAATGGAAAGAGTAATCTATAACATTATTAAGAACGCTATAAAGTTTAATGTCAAAAACGGGACAATAGATATTACACTGCGCGCGGACCCGAGTGTTTCCGGGTTTTTTGTTCTCGAAGTAGAGGATAGCGGAATAGGCATTAAACAGGAAAATTTATCGCATGTGACCGAAAGATTCTTCAGAGTAGGCGAATACGTGAGCGGTACTGGTCTAGGTCTCGCTATCAGCAAAGAACTGCTGGAACGTCACAATGGCAGCATAGATATTAAAAGTCCTCCGCCGGAAAAGGAAAAAGGAACATTGGTATCAATGCGTATACCCGCCGCACATTCCCCTGCAGTGCTGATTGTTTCGGATGACAAATCCATCTGCGAGATATTAACTAATCAACTGAAGAAAAATGCATTCCAGGTAATTGCAAGCAACAAAGGAGAAGAGGTTGTCAGTATTTTAAAAGAGATAAAACCTGATATTGTGGGATTAGACTGGATTGCTTCAGACATGAATGCCAGCATAACAATCGCGAGGATCAAGAACGACGAACAATTGGCCGTTATCCCTATGTTTGCCATTACAGGCACCGAAAACGAAGGGCCTAAACGCGAAATCCTGACCGGCTTTAACATACCAATATTGCCAAAACCGTGGAAAGAGGATGATTTGCTGGATTGCCTGGAGCGATTATCTAGTCTTGTGTCTCCAGAATAATATATTATCCTAATGCATAATACAGACAGTAGAAAATTCGCGAAAAACATCTATTACGAAAGCGAGGCATTATGAGCTCCTCGAAAAAAGAACGTATATTATTGGTTGATGATGAAAAGAATCTTTTAATCTCGCTGTCTGACTACCTGGCTTCGGAAAACTTTGAAGTCATTTTAGCGCAGAGCGGGGAAGAGGCCCTTGAACAACTTGAAAAAACCGGCCCCGACCTCATTGTTCTCGACATAAGCATGCCCGGAATAGGTGGGCTTGGTTTTTTAAAAAAAATATCCAAAGAGGGTGGCAAACCCAGTCATCCGGTACTTGTCCTTACGGCAAGATCTACAATGGAAGATTTCTTTAAAACTGTTGAAGTGGACGGCTTTCTTGGCAAACCATGCGAAGAAACGGAACTTGTCAGAAAAATAAGGGAAATTCTTGAAAAGAAGAAAACTGTCGAAGCTAAAAAAGAACGGGCGCAGAAAATAATTCTTCTTGGCGAAGATGACGAAAGCATCGCAAGTGAAATGAAAGATGCCTTAGAAGATTCCGGTTATAAGATTGAAATTGCGGGGACGGGGCCGGAAGTTCTGGAGAAGGCATCCACTATCAAACCGGATTTGCTTCTTCTGAAAGAAATTCTGCCTAGATTAAACGGTAGTGCGGTGGTCTCGCTGATAGAAGTAATGCCCAGCATTAATATGATCCCCGTTGTGATTTATGACGAGAGCCTCTCGGATGGAGAAGACACCAGTCCACGTTATAAGAAGCTCAAATGCATCAAAAAGATCATCAAATCCGCTAATACCTCTGACATACTGGATGCAGTCGGGCAAACACTCCGGTAATAAGTTCCCCTGCCCCATATCTGTAATTTTGGACTGGTCATGCAATTACTTATTTTTCGAAGCAAAAAAGAAAATCAACAAGAGGCACAGGGAGACTACTCTCAGGAGTTTAATGTTCTATACTCTGACAGAGTACTGGGTAATCTGTACAACAAAAACAGTTTCTGCTCAGCCTGCGGGCCGGACTGCACATTCTGCCGCAAGTCATACAGTAGATCTTTTGGACCGAACATTGCTGCTGTTTTTGATTTTCCGTCTGTTCTGCCCTATGTGCTGGAAAACCCTCGAGATTATGTTCCTTTGAATATTCCTTCAAACGATATACTGCTTGCGATAAATATTCACGAACAGATACTGCTCGAGATTCTTAAAGACTGCGGGAAATGGGGCACAAAAGGTGTTGTTGTACCGCTCGAGGCGCCTGGTTGGGTCAGCAGAGCCACCAGGAACAAGGCAACCGAAATATGCGAAAAAAACAACATCGAAATATCTTTCCCAAAACCTTTCTGTGCCTTCAGCCCACCAAAAGGCAGTATTCTTGACAGGTTCAGAAAATATTTTCATATCGGCTGCCCGGATGTACAGCTCACAATTAAAGACGGAAAGATAGTAAAAGCCGACGTGAAAGTTTCAGCTGCATGCGGGGCCACATATTACGTGGCCAAGTGGCTTGAGGGACGAAAACTGGACGACAATATAGAAATCGAAGTTATTTCGAAACGAATGCACAGTTATCCCTGCACGGCCAGTATGGAGCGAGACCCGGAACTGAATGACGACACACCAATGCATATTGCGGGTCAAGCACATTACGCGATCTTGTCGCCCCACAAAAATGTGTCTTGTGGCAATGATCACATAGAATCACCGCTGGGCATAATGGTACAAAAACCTATTCCCGCCAGAGAGAGCCTGGAAAATGTTGAGAATGCTAAGGCACTGATCCTTGAACAACTTAAAAGCAAATCGTCCGTGACATTGAAACAGCTGAGAAGTAAATCAATGAAAAACGCCGCGGCTTTAAATACCGCTCTGCTTCTTCTGAAAAAAGAAGGGAAGATTAAAGTTAAGGGCAACAAGATATGCAGAGGCTAGGAGTCTGTCGGACTTTATTCTGCCCGCCCGCGCCTCCCGGCGCTAGATACCCGGG
>JBHORK010000010.1:0-55640 GCA_042565725.1 Verrucomicrobiota bacterium | reverse complement strand
ATATAAATGATAATACCAAAAGCGGAGATAGGGTTATGAAAAGAAGGTTTGTGTGTGCGGTGTGCGCTTTGTTTTTGTTGGCGTTTGGTGTTCAGGCTGAAACAGGCAAAGCGATCATTAAGCAAAGCGGTGTCAAAGGCGGGCTGGTTGTCTGTATAGGTGCCGGGATTCCCCAGTTTTGAGTCAGTAATACGACCAATCACAACATTAATATCTTTGTGATTAAGATCATCACGCAACTGCTGAACCAGGCCCTTGAAACTTTCTGCATATACCGCGTAATGATCCTTGGCATCTGATTCGCCTTGCATCCAGACAAATGTTATGGTCGTCGGCTTCTTA
Organism: Verrucomicrobiota bacterium; assembly: GCA_042565725.1. Classification (GTDB taxonomy): domain Bacteria; phylum Verrucomicrobiota; class Kiritimatiellia; order UBA8416; family JBHORK01; genus JBHORK01. The sequence continues at coordinate 55,298 of JBHORK010000010.1, read as the reverse complement.
TCTCCGAGTTTCTCTTCAACAGCCTCCATAAGTGTTTCGTAAAAAACACCCTGCGGTATCAATTCAACGCCATTTGCGTCTTTATGATCATCTCCGTTTATACCCCTTTTCTCTTTCAGTCTTTTGTACCACCCGCTGCTTGCATGCCGGTCTACCACCGGAACGCCTTCGGCCGGCTTCCATTTTTTGTACCAACGCCGAATAGGCTGGGCGCCATGCGCATCTTTCACAACAATAACATTCTGAGCAGAAAACTCTTTTTCTACAGTCGGCAGAAAAGACACCTTATGATTGAGCTTGGCCATATTCGATTGGCCCGAAAGAATAAAAAGATGCAGATCATTTGTTTCCGCCTGCAAAGCAACTGCCAGCCCTGCAAAGATTATTGTTACAAGCGTTATTAATTGTTTTATGTTCATTAGCATTTCCTTTTCTGTTTATTAATATTTACTTTCCCTGATCTATACAAATCAAAGTTCCATTCTTCAAACTGATAAATGTCTTCTCATTGGCCGCAGCCATGCCGTTCCAGACAGGTACGGTCTCCAAGCTGTATTCAAACAGTTTTTTTCCATCCGCCCTCGACAATATCCAAAGGACACCGCCTTTACGCCCTTCGATTCCGCCCCAGGGATCTGCAGGGTCAATTTCATCCATAAATCCGGCTATCGCCACTTTTTTTTCGGCAAGCACCATACTGAGAGGTAAAACAGGAAATGTCTTTGTTTCCCATTCTGATTCAGATCCCTGCATTTTCAGAAGGAATCCGCCTTCCTCTATATCAGCCCTGAACTTAATTGTTTCTTCAGGAATATAGCGTATATCAGGAATCATGCTGACATCTCCGCCACGCGGCACATATACTTTACGGTTATTGTTTCCCGGCCTTTTAAACATAAACGCAGAACAACTGCTATGTTCGTCGAATGCAATTATATTACCTATTATATTCCTGCCCAGGCTCCATGTCATCCGGTGAAACATAAACTGATCAAAGAAAGAGCTTGAGACGGTCAGTTTTTCTTTTCTGTTATACTTGTAATCATCGTCATCCCATTTTAAAGGGACACCGAAATCCAGCGCTCTATACCGCGAATAAATCTTCATTCCATCTGTAGTCAAAATATTCGAGGCGCCTCCCTTGTCACGGGGAAAGTGGTTCATGCCGCCATACTCTTCCAGGACTTCATAAGCAATATTCTTTCCCAACACCTTACCACTGACAGCATCAAGCGCATAAAGATAAACTCCGCCATCCAGAAAAGACGACCGACCCGCATTGCAATACACAACACCACCCGCCATGAACAGGCTGCCGTGAAGCGGCCATACCGACTCAACCTGATCATACGCCAGGATATTTCGATCATAAGGCGCCGCGCGAAAACGCCAGACCAGCTCGCCATCTTCAGCACGCAAACAATAAACCCGGCCATCCGCCGAACCGAATATTACCATCCCTCTATATAGCGATGGTGGAGAATCAACCCGTCCGCCAGCTGTATACGTCCAAAGCTTCTTTCCGTTACTCTCATCAAACGCATATATTGTATGCTCATCAACAGCACTGACCACTACACGACCACCGGCAATAACAGGGGGTGTTATTTTACTTTTAAGTGCTACTTCCCAGGATTTTTTCAGTTTATCAGGAATACTGGTTTTCACAGAACCACTGCGCATGGCATCATGACGGAACTGAGGCCATTCCGATTTCGGATTTCGGAATTCGGATTGCGGAATTTTGCCGAATGCAGGCCCCTTCTCCAATCTCTCCTTCTTTCTCGCTACTCTCTCCTTGCTACTCTCTACCTGCGTCTGCTCTGCAGACGCCAGCGCATAGAATCCAAGAAGCTTTCCCTCCAAATAGCAGCCGCATGGATCCGGCACTTTATAAAAAAGCCCGTTGGCAGGCATTACTCCATAGCCGCATTCTCCCCTTGCCCACGGAGCTAAAGTAGATTCACCTGTTTTAAAGTTCGTAAATTCCGTTCCCCTCCTGCCGGAGATATAATAATTAACAGTACACTTGTTCGGATAACAACGGGAGTGGTGACCGACATCCATCACTTTCTCCAGGGACATCCTTTTAACCTCTTCTCCTGTTAAATAATTCAGACCTATCATGGACATAACTTTAGGATACTCACTGATCCACAATAGATCGCCTATACCAAAGAGTTCCGGTCTAGGCTCCCAGGCCATTTGCCCAACTTTGTCCCGTTTCCATACGGTTTCTCCCGTCTCGGCATCCATTGCATAACATGCATTCTTAGAATTTGCCGCGAATAACATGCCTTTATGGTAAATAAACGATGTCCGCCCTGATAAAGGCCTTAAAGGCACTTCAAAACGTTCCTGCCCTGTTTTAAGATCGAGCGCAACAACATTATCCTGGTCTGCAAAGAAGACTCCTTTTTCGGAAGCTATAAGCAACGTTGGCTTCATCGAACTCATTCGGCCGGATTTACCACCAACGCCTATATAGGGCCCAGCCTTCCAGAGTATCCTGCCTTCAACAGGCTCTATTGCCATAATAGTCTTTTGTGAAACATTTTCTGATGTAGGCTCAGAGGAAAAGCCTTTACCGGGCAGCGATTTCTGAGATCTGTCATTAACGGAAACGTAGAGAACATTATCACGATAAACCATCTCATCCGCATAAAGTGTCTCTTTATACTCCATTAAAGTCTTACCGGTTGCCGGATCAAGAGCGCTGACCGGCGCATTATAACCTAACGTAATAAACACTCTGTCCTTTCCTGCCACCAGACGCTTATTAATATGCGAAGGATGGTTACCGCGAGCCCCATGAGTTCCTTCGAACCAACTCCAGACCCTATCGCCCCATTCCGTCATCTTACGTTTCCATAGCAGTTTCCCGTTAAACGCATCTCGCGCTATCAGGTTCCATTGATCAGGAACTCCTGCAAAACCCATGGGAGCCTCGTCCTGTATATAGAAAATCCGACCCTGAGAGCTGACCAGCGCAGTAGTCCCGGGAGTCATTGCATGATGACGCTGAAACATCGGCTCCACAACCCATTGCGCATGGCGCGGCGGACCTACAACAGTATCTTCTGACACCATATTGCCTTCGGCGCTATGCCCGAAATGAGTCCAGTCGTCAATCTCCGGCGGGACAGGTTTTGTAAAAACAAGATAATCACCTTTATCCTCACATTGAACGCCCAACGCCGAAATCTCAGAATTCTTATCTTCTTTACTTGGATGTTGGATGTTGGATGTTGAGTGTTGGGAGTTCTTTCTGATCATTACCACACCTCTTGGCGCCAGAATACGCATTACTTCATCATTGGATATTCCTTGTTGGATATTGGATATTATCAGCAAATTAACCAGATTATCCGCATACGGCAGTCTCTCCTCATCCCACGTATCTACCGACACCTTGCCGTAAAGGCCCCTGGTCTGGATATACTTGCGCGCGGCATCTACTTTCTTCTGATCAACATCCAGACAGTGAACAAGATATTTCTCATCAGCATGCAAACCCGCAACGAACTCAAGATCATCTGCACCGACACAAACTACAAGCCCGCCCTTTACACCAGAGGCCTTGATAAGCCCGGAACCACTTTCGGCATAAACACTCACCACAGACAAAAATACTGCAACACAAAAAACTAATACTTTTTTCATTTCACCTGTTTCTTTCTTTTAATCCGGCTGATCTGTCAGATCAGACCTGACGCTTTATTCAAAACACATAATCTTCCCGCTCTTCAAACTGACAAACAACTTACCGTCTGCCGCAGATATACCATCAAATACCGGCTCACTATCAAGCTTGTATTCGGACAATTTCGTCCCATCTTTTGAAGAAAAAACCTGTAGAATGGAGCCAGCTCTGCCTTCAAAGGCAGCCAGAGGATCTTTTTCATCAACAATGTCAGGAGGACCTGCAGTAAAAATATGTTCACCCGAAAGCAGCATGGCTCGAACTCTCACAGGAATCATCTTCTGCCATTTCGCCGGTTTATCCCTAACATAGCCGGTGCCTTTTTCCGTCCCTTTACCGCCTTTTCTACCCTTATTCTCCACTGGATTTTCCGGCAACCATTCAAGAAAGGGCGGCTCAGTTGAGTTTTTCGAAAATTCACCAAACGTGGGCTGAGTGTCATTATCATCAGCAAACAGCATGTACCCTTTTTCCTGAGGAATAAAAAGAGGACTCCACCCCATCCGGTTATAGAAATATTTGACCGCATACGTAGTTGCATCGTCAAAAACAACCAACTGCCCGGCTTTGGGTGACTGCTGAGAAAAGTAGAATCCCGGCCACCATTTACTATACATCCAGTAAAGCCGATCAAAACCGGTATCATCCAGAAAACCTCCGGTAGCAACAAGATGATTGGTACCCATATCAATCTCACCCAACCAACCTTGCGGCTTCAATGCCACACGGTTAAGTTCGGAATCAAACTTGATTCTTCGCATATAAAGATTTTTCCCATCACTGACAAAAATATCAGGCAACGCGCCTTCCATGGAAAATGCTGCTCCTTTGTCTTTTTTAACATCAGGCCATGGACCTTCCAAAACATTATTATGCAAAACCTTTCCCGTCTCCACATCCAAAGCATAAACAAGAATCCCCCCGTCAAGAAACGAGGAACGGCCTGCGGCAAAATACACTTTATTATCCTGGACCAGCACACTCCCATGCACAGGCCAGACAGATTCAACCTGATCAAACGAAACCACTCGTTTGTCTTCAGGCGCAGCCCTGAACCGCCAGATCAAGGCTCCATCCTCTGCGCGCAGGCAGTAAACCGATCCATCACGACATCCAAACAGACACAGACTCCCAGTGCCAATCTTCTGTCCTCTGTCCTCCGTCCTCTGTCCTTCATATATTGTCGGAGCGGAATCAATGCGCCCTCCCGCAATAAAACTCCAGACATCCTTTCCGCTCTCAGCATCCAGGCAACGAATGCGGTGCGCATCTTTCTCCGCAACCCAGAGTCGATCCCCGACAATAACCGCCTGCGAACCCTGTGCCGCCAGCTTAACTTCCCACAGCTTCTTCAGGTCAGTAGACACTGGTGTCTTAATTGAACCGCTCCGCTGCACATCATGCCTGTACATGGGCCAATCGGATTTCGGATTTCGGATTTCGGATTTCGGATTTTTTCCGTAGCCGGGCTTGCCCGACGTAGCCACCTGGGCGTAGGCGGGGCCTTGCTGGAGGTTTGATTCATCAGAAGGCTTTAATTTTTCAGGAATATCCGACGACATTGCAAGAAAACCGGAAACCAGTACGCCGGGATAACAGAAACACTGACTGGGCGGAATATACAACAAACCATTGGCAGGCGTAAGACCGGCAAAACAGGGAGCACGCAACCAATCGTTACGCATATGATTATCACCTTTCAGATCAAGAAATTCAGCGCCACGTTTAGGAAGAATCAGATAATTCACAGTGGCCTTTGATCTATGGCACCGATAATGATGTTTAGGAGATATCGTGTTGTGCGGATCTATGGTTTTTTTAATCTCGCCGGTGCGAATATCCAATCCGGTAAAGGAACCGCACCAGACTGTATCATTTATAACAAAAGTATCCGCCGGCTGCGTTGCGCCCAGCTTCCAGTCTTTTTTAATTACATGGCTCCATAACTCCCTTCCGTCTTTCATAGAAAAAGCAGTGAGAGAAATAGGTCTTAAACTCTGTTTTATTTTTTTCTTTACACTTTTCTCTTCCGCAGCCGCCTTTTCCCTGTTTCCCTGGAAAAGCACAATATCATCACTGACGACCAGATTGATGTTTCCCGTTAACATTCTGCCTGTTTTATTGACCGTTCGCCATAATTCGGTTCCCTCCCTTAAATCAAGACATACCAGTTCATCCATATTGTGAAACAAAACCCTGCCCTTCCCGGCTGCTAATGCATATGGCATCACCCCCGGATTTTCTTTCCGCCATAACAACTTTTCTGTCTTAACATCAATTGCCACCAGCGAATTTTCAAGATCATCCTTTTCAAAACTTTTTGTCGCACCGATCGACCGCTTTGATTTCGTTTTCACCAACAGCACATCGTCGGAAAGAATTATTTCATCGGCGCCAATTGAACCTTCCAATGACTCAGCAATAGGTTCGCCGGTTGCCGCATCCAACACGGAAACAGGAGAATTAAGAAAACCAAGTGTAACGTAAACACGATCATCCTTTGCAATCAAACGTCTTGCTATTGTGTGATGTATGTTCCATCGATTACCTTCTCCTGTTCCAAATTCGGGCTGCCAGTTCCGCAGCGGCACTTTCCAAAGAAAAACTCCACTGGCGGCATCCCGAGCTATAAGACTGCATTTCTGAGGAAGCTTCATAAAAACGCCGGATGGCGCTTCATCGAAAATCGTGAAAATGCGTCCGCCGGAAGTGACAACGCAGTTTACACTGCTGGGAAATTCATGACTGCGGCACCAGCGCGGCCCGGCATCCCAACGCAGACTTTTAGGAATTCCGACCTGCGTGTCAGCAGACACTGCATCATTCCCGGCGCTATGAAGGAAGTGCGTCCACTCATCAATCTCCGGCGGGACAGATTTTTTGTATATATCCCAACCTTTCAGTTTTGCCGGAGATTGAGGTTGTAGGTTTTTGATTTTAGGTTTTAGGTCGCCTTTGACCATGGCCGTTCCGCGAGGAGCAAGGACCCTCTCTATTTCTTTCCCTGACACCTGAATCTGATCGTCTATGACAAGCAGATTCACGAGGTTGTCCGCGTAAGGAAGACTCTTGCCGTCGAATATATCAACCGACACCCTTCCATAGAGACCCTTGGTCTGGATATACTTGCGCGCGGAATCCACTTTCTTCTGATCCGTATCCAGACAGTGAACAAGATATAGGCCATCACCACCCGCCTCAATTAATTCGTCAAGGATTCCCTGCCCCGCGCTCGTCGCGGGGTCTGCACCGACACAAACTACAAGCCCGCCCTTTACACCAGAGGCCTTTATAAGTCCGGAACCACTTTCGGCATAAACACTCACCAAAGACAAAAATACTGCAACACAAAAAACTAATACTTTTTTCAAAGAACCTATCTCCCTTCTTTTAATCCTGCTGATCTGTCAGATCAGACCTACCAATATCTATTCGAAACACTCAACCTTTCCATTCTTTAAACATATAAACAGCTTACCATTGGCTGCTGACATACCATCGAATACCGGTTCACTATCAAACTTGTATTCGGACAATTTTCTACCGTCTTTCGCTGAAACAATCCGCAGAAGCGCGCCTTTCCTTCCCCGGAACGAAGCCAAAGGATCTTCAGCATCAACAACGTCCGGAGGTCCGGCAACGAACAGATTATCACCGGCCAGCAGCATGGCTCTGACACGAATCGGCACCATGGTCTGCCACTTTTCAGGTTCCGCCCTCACATAGCCTGTACCCTTCTCAACACCACGGCCGCCTTTTTTCCAGGTGCTTTTCTTTTTCCCCAATTCTTCAGGTATCCACTTGAGCAGACCTTCTTTTATTTTCTCATTCAGAAACGATGGCTCGTTATCATTGGCATCAGCAAATAATAAATAGCCCTGCTCGCCGGGAGTAAATACGGGACTGTAAGAATGACGATGATAGAAACCTTTGGCCGCATAGGTAAAGCTATCATTAAACACAATAAGCTGACCCGACTTCGGAGATTCTGTTGCATAATAAAATCCCGGCCATCGTTTATCGTACATCCAGAAAAGCCGGTCAAATCCGCTATCATCAAGAAAACCGCCGGTCGCAACCAGATGATTAGCACCCATATCCAGTTCGCCCAATTCTTCTCGCTTCATATCCGCCCGATTCAGAGTGGAATCGAATTTGACTCTCAGCATGTACAGGTCTTTCCCGTCACTCACCATCAAATCCGGTAATGCGCCTTCCATATCCCAAGGCGAGCCGGCATCCGTTTTTATGTTCGGCCATGGGCCATCCAGAACATGATGATGCAAAACTTTTCCCGTTTCCACGTCCAGAGCGTAAACAATAATTCCACCGTCCAGATAAGAAGAGCGGCCGGCAGCAAAATACACTTTATCTTCTTGAACCAGCACCGAACCACTAACAGGCCAGGCAGATTCCACCTGCTCAAACGCAACCAATCTTTTATCTTCAGGTGCAGCGCGAAAACGCCATACTAACTCACCATCCTCCGCGTTCAGACAATAAACCGATCCATCACGACATCCAAACAGACACAGACTCCCAGTTCCAACCTTCTGTCCTCTGTCCTCCGTCCTCTGTCCTCCGTATATTGTCGGCGCTGAATCAATACGACCACCCGCAGTAAAATTCCAGACATCCTTTCCATCTACAACATTAAGACAGCGAATATTATGGCTGTCTTTTTCCGCAACCCATAAACGGTCGCCAACAATCACCGCCTGCGATCCCTGGCATGACAACTTAACTTCCCAGAGTTTTTTAAGGTCTGCAGACACTGGCGTCTTAATTGAACCACTGCGTTGTACATCGTGCCTGTACATAGGCCAATCGGATTTCGGATTTCGGATTTCGGATTTCGGATTTTTTCCGTAGCCAGGCTTGCCTCGGCGTAGTTCCGCAGGGACGAAGCCGGGGCCTTGTTGGAGATTTGTTTCATCAGCAGGCTTTAACTTGTCCGGCACATCCCCTGACAAACCAAGATAACCGGGGACTTTAACGCCCGGATAACAGTTACATTGATCGGGCGGCACATACAACAATCCATTAGCAGGGGTAACACCGGTGAAACAGGCGCCCCTGAACCAATCGTGCCGCATATGATTATCACCCTCAGTATCAATAAATTCCGCACCGCGCTTAGGCATAATCAAATAACGTATTGTAGCTTTACCGCGATGACAGCGAGCATGATGACCTGGAGAGATAGTGTTTTTCGGATTCAGGGTTTTTCTGACTTCTCCCGTTCTGAGATCCAATCCTTCAAAAGAAGCACACCAGACTATATTGTCTTCTGTAACAAAAATTTCAGTAGGTAGAGTGGATGCCTGTGACCAGGCCCTCTTTCCCGGCCGCTGCCAAAGAATATTTCCGTTATCCATGGATAACGCAGTCAGCAGGAAGTCACCTCGTGGCGACTTGATCTTCGCCGGCTTGCTCGTTTTTTTACTCTCTTCCTTTTTACCCTTCTTTTTAACAACTGCAGCGGCAACGGTTTTCCCTGCCTCACCATGACCGTGAAAAAGCACAACACCGTCTCTGAGCACCAATGTACTCCCACCCCCGACAGTAGATGTTATGACATTAGGAGTACGCCATATTTCTTTGCCGGTCCCTACTGCAAGACATACGAGTTCATCCATATTATGATAAACAATACGCCCTGCATATGCAGACAACGCATACGGCGCTACCTTAACATTCTCTTTACGCCAGAGCTGTTTTCCCGTTTTAACGTCAAAACCAGCAAGTGTTTCGTCGAGCATATCCTTTTGCAGATTCAGCCATGATGATACTGATTGTCCCTTCGTGATCTTAACGATTAACACTCCGCCCAAAAGAATCATCTCATCAGCGCCCTTTGTCCCTTCCAACGCCTCAACAAGAATATCACCTGTTGCTGCATCTAAAACAGATACCGGCGAGTCAAGAAATTCGAGCGTGACATAAACACGATCTTTACTCGCAATCAAACGTCTTGGGATCGTATGATGAATAGTCCACCTGCCGCCTTTGCCTACCCCATGCTCCATCTGCCAGTTCCGTAACGGTACTTTCCATAGAAGAAGCCCATTGGATGAATCACGCGCAATAAGTTTACAATCCATGGGCAACTTCCTGTGGATTCCGGTCACCGACTCGTCAAATATCGTAAAAATACGGCCGCCGGCAGTTACCACAGCATTGACACTGCTGGGAAATTCATGACTGCGACTCCATAACGGGCCCGCCACCCATCGCAGACTTTTAGGAGGCCCGATCTGCCTGTCATCAGCAACAGAATCACCGCTGGCATCGTGAAGGAAATGGGACCATTCATCAATCTCCTTCGGGACAGGCTTAACAAATTTAACCCAACCTTTGAGTCCCGAAGGAGATTGATGGTTAATGGTTAATGGTAAATGGTTAATGGTTCCCTTGGCCATCGCCACACCGCGCGGTGTAAGAACCCTTTCGATCTCTTTTCCTGACACCTGACACCTGATACCTGACACCTGAATCTGATCGTCTACGACGATCAGATTCACGAGGTTGTTTGCGTATGGTAAATTCTTGCCGTCAAAGATATCAACTGAAACTTTTCCATAAAGTCCTTTCGACCGTATATACTTGCGCGCGGCGGCAACTTTCTTCTGATCAGTATCCAGAGCGTGCACAAGATATTTCGAATCAACTCGTAGCCCGGCAATAAAGTCCGGGTTCTCCGCTCCTATACAGACAACCAGCCCGCCTTTGACACCGGAGGCCTTAAGAATATTCTGTCCGTCTTCCGCAAACCCGTCAGCCACAAGCAGGAGACAAAAAACACACCATACAGCTAATGTTTTCTTCATATTTCCTCTTTCTCGCTTTATTACATATAAAACACCGCTTATAGGGAAATACTGACTGAATTTAATTAGATTATAAGTCTTATTGTAGAGTTTAGATTAGATAAATAGGGGAGCGTCAATTTATTTAGCCTCTGAACTGAACGTCAATGCAGGCAGCCCGTCCTTATTAAATAAGTTAGCCCATCTATTTGGGGAATGTTTCCCATCATAGCCATAACGGACATGCGCCGGCGCAGACACCTGATCGCTTGACACAACCACAGTATCACCGTCAATAACCGCATCCGCCCAGAAGAATTTTCCATCTTCTCCGGCAAGCTCAAAACCCTGAAGTTTTTCTCCATACTTCATCGCCAGACCTTTGCCGATATGCCTGTATTGAATACGAATCGTTTTACCTTTAACCTTATGGGAGTCATAGATAGGCCCATAATATTCTATGTTTTCATTGTAAACAAAACCCCTGGCCACTCTGGCTGAGCGAATCCCGTAACCCAGCTTGTTTTCCGGATGATTGCTGCCGCCCAAGTCCCTGGATGTTACCATCGCGGTATTAGGGTAATTCATAATACGGATATAGTTTACCTTAATATCTCCACGCTCGGCATTCATTGGAGATTTTGGCTGCGTCGTGAATGTATCCGCCATTTTTGTCTGCGGTAAACTCATATCCCAGGCACAGCCGCCGCCGCTGGGTTTTTGAATATAAAGAAAAGGAAAGTCGCCTTGCCCCCACACTGTTCGCCATCCCTTAATAAGCGCTCCCATCGTGGTGTATTGATCAACACCATGAAACCCGGTCCCTGACTCTCCTTGATCCCATAGAACTCCCTTAATGGCATAAGGAATCATAAACTCAACGTGCTGTCTGTACAGGTGGCCTGTATACTTGACCGGATGCTTTGGTTCATGAGGCGCTCTTTTTCCTTCAGCCTTTGCATTCTTTACGATTTCCTTCCACTTAAGCATATCTTCATCATATTTTTTTATCATGCCCGCAAAGTCTACTTTTTTTATAAGTGCATCGTCCGCCCGCACCATTTCTGCAGTCAACCAGCTTCTTGCCGCACTTCCGCCTTTGGACCCGCACATGAGCCCTACCGGAACATTTATGCTTTTCTGCAAGTGATACCCGAATGAAAACAGTTCAGCAGAAAAAGTTTTGGAATTATTCTTATCTGCTATTTCCCATCCTTGCTGATAAAGCCTCAGGTTCGGATGGGGACCGGAGGAAACCAGCTCCTGCATCCCTTCCCTTTCCTTTATTGTTATAGCCATATTCGACTGCCCTGATCCCAGCCATACCTCACCAACAAGCACATCTTTAAAAGTAATACTATTCTTGCCCGACACAACCATCTCTTTTCCAACAGCATCAGCTTTCAAAGAATCTAACTTGACCTGCCATTTACCATCTTCACCGGTAGTGACTGTTTTGCTCTGCCCGGCAAATTCAACTGTGATTTTCTCGCCAGGATCTGCTGTCCCCCATATAGGAACAGCCATTTCTCTCTGCAACACCATGTTATCGCTAAAAACATTTGCGGGTTTAACATCAGCCTTAAGCTCAACAGCAAAAATTCCAGCCAAACATAAAATACCAATAATTTGTTTTCTCATCTTACTTCTTCTTTTCGTCTTCTTTCGCGTGTTTCGCGGGCAAAACTCTTCGTTTTCTTCTATTTTGCATTTATTCTTTTTCTTTGTTTGCTTCGGATTTCTTATCTTTCGTCAACGCCATATGAATTTCTTTTGCAATAGCCAAGGCGCCCTCTTCATTAGGATGGACACCGTCAGGGAAATATTCAGGATGACTCAGCAATGGAGTATGTAAATCAATCAACTTTGTCTTTCGATCTTTGGCAACCTTCTTTATGACAGGCAATATATCCCTCACATTCTGGCTGTTTATACCTTTGCCCTCCCTATCACCGCCGTTTCTACTGAACACCGGAACAGGCAGACAGAGATAAATCACGACATTGCTGTTGGCATTTCTGAGATCGTCAATCCAGGCATTAAGATCTTTCTCCATATTATCCTTGTTTGCCCAATGTTTCGCTTTGCTGTCATTGGTGCCAAGCTTAAAGGTTATAATATCACCATTAAACTCCTGAGCCTTTTTATACTGACCTGTGGCGAGATAAGCCTCTTTCTCTCCTCGCAATAGAGTTCTGCCGCTTGCCCCGAAATTCCTGACATCATACTTCTCGCCCATCAATTCCGACAGGCGCGAGGGATAGGAGTGTGTCCTTTTGTTCTTAACCCCGAATCCAGCCGTAATACTATCCCCCATACAGGCTACTTTAATCTGACCAAATACCGTTCCAGCAAGCATCACACTTACCAAAAATACTGCTGCATTTTTAATCTTCATTCGTTATTCCTTTCTATTTCTTTTTCTGATCGACAAAATCGTCGGTCCGGAACGGGTTCGCAGGAAACCCTTCATTATTGTAAAGATTGCAAATCGGAAAATCCGCCCATGCATACCTGACAGCAACCGGATTTGCAACTTTTGTATTTGATACCACTATTGTATCACCATCAATCTCCGCTTCCGCATGAACGAATTTTCTGTCTTCACCGCAAATTGCAAAGCCTTTAATCTCGTCACTGCTCACTTTGATCCCGTCAAGATCTACATCTTTTGCAATCAGACCGGAACCGACATGCTTAAACTTGACAACAACCTTACCATCTTTGACATCTATACTTTCATAAAGAGGGCCGAGACTGACAATGTCTCGACCATACGCGATTCTCTTCGCTTCAGCCGCAAGACGGTGCCCTACAACACCTTTATTCCATGGATGAATATCTTTCTGTGTGCCAAGATCAATAGCACTGGCCATGCCAACGTTGGGCAGCGACAAAGCTTTTGCCTGGGCTTCACGAATATAGGGCCAGCGGGCATCTTGCGGAACAGCTTCATCCATTGCTTCATGAAATGCTGCAAGTTGGACAAACAGAAAAGGAAAATCGCCTTGCCCCCACTTTTTGCGCCAGACAGTAATCATATTAGAGAATGGTTTTGCATACCGGCTGCCTGATCCAGCGTCATTTTCGCCCTGATACCATATGACACCTTTGATCGCGAATGGCATCAGCGGCGTAATCATGCTGTTATATAAAAGCCCTGCCCTGGCTCTAACTTTTTCGTTTGTCTCATGCATCATCCCTTCAAGCGGAGTCCAGAATACAATAGCCGTACCGCCAACACTGGAGTTAATCAGACCGATCGGAATATTCAAGTCACTTTGCAGTTTGTGTCCGAAATGAAAACCAACCGCCGACGCTGCAGCAGTAATCTTCGGATCAACACAGGGCTGCCAGGAATTTTTAAACAGCGCATCAACCACAAATTCTTCCTGCGGCTCTTTCTGGCAGTTCTTCCTCTTGTCAAGCAGGATAACCCGAACATTCGGATGCTTGCTTTCAACAAGATTGCTATTGTGCATGGCAACAACCTCGGGGAGCCTTGAATTCTTATGGACCTTGATAAACTTCAGCATCTGAAAAGCCATGTTAGACTGACCACTACATAACCACACATCACCGGACGCAACATTCTTCAGTTCGATAATGTTATTGCCTTTAACAGTAATACTGTGACCGGATCCTGCTTCAGGAGTCTGAAGTTTGACCATCCATCTTGCTGCGGCGAAGCCTCCTGGCGAAGACGGGTTACCGTCTTCGCCTGCTTTTGTACTTACCGACTGCCCCCAGCTTCCAGTCACTGTCACCTCTTCGCCTGGATCCGCCCTACCCCAGACAGGGGCAGCAGTATCCCGCTGGATAACCATATTGTCTGTAAACAATCCGTTTAATTTGACATCCGCACAGACTGATCCCGCAGCAAAAGCCAACATAGCAATCAGCATTATGATTCTTATATATTTATTCACTTCTTCCTCTAACTGCTCACGCTTCTATTTGCTTGCTTCATGTCCTTCATGATCTTCATGGTAAGACTCTTCTCCCTCTATTCGTAACAGATAATTGTTCCGGATTTTGTAACAAGAAACAGATTATTGCCACAGGCTGACAGACCGTCGACTATCGGCGCAGCCGAAACAGCCAGTTCCGAAAGCTTCTTGCCATCCTCACGCGAATACACGGCAAGAATACCGCCAAATCGCCCCTCGATATGACCCCATGAATCCGACTTATCTACGACATCTTTTGTTCCGGCTACGTAAATAGCTGTGTCTGCTACGAGTAGCGCCTGGCCCCGCAAAGGAATCTCAACTGACCAATCATATTTACTTCGATCCCCCCTGTTTTGCGAATTGTTACGAGTCGCCAGCTTATCTTTTTCAGACAAAGTCTTGCAAAACAGAAGGTAGCCGGTCTGCCCGGGGACAAAAGGATCATGACCGAAGCTCTGCCCGAATCGTCTATTCCCGCATACCCCAAACAGGTGGTTCTGGTCGAGAGAAAGAGCCTGCCCTTTCCACGAAGCATACGTCCAGTTGGCGGCATTGAACCAGCTCGTATCCAGAAAACCGCCACCTGTCCGGATACCGGATGCAACAACATTCAGGACATGGTGGTTGCCAATATTATTATATTCTAAATCATTTATATCGGCGGCAGCAAAGCCTATATTACGCATATAAATCCTGTCCCCATCAGCCGTCATCAAGTCAGACCGAACCGAACCCTTCACTTCCCATTTTGATTTCACATCTCCCTTGATCTGCCGTTTCTGAACAACTTCTCCTGATTTAAGATCCAATATGTTTAAACTCATACCACCATTCAAGTTAGAGGATCTGCCTGCCAGGCAATATACTTTACCTTTCTGGACTATAAGACTGCCATGCACCGGCCAGAGTGACTCCACCTGACCATATGAAATAATCCGAACATCAAATGGAGCAGCCTGAAAACGCCAAATAAGAAAACCTGTTTCCGCGTTCAAACAATAGACAGCCCCATCTCTTGAACCAAAAATAAGACGTCCGTTACTGTATGTGGGCGAAGAATCAATTCTGCCGCCAGCAGTATATCGCCATACGGTTTTCCCTGTACCGCGATTGAGACAGTACATTTCATGGGCATTCTTTGCAGCTGTGTAAACCTTGTCTTTGACTGCAATGGCCTGGGTCAGGGTTCCGCCAAGAGCGACCTCCCACTTCACGGAAGGCTTCGTTGACAGGACAGAAGAAATACTGCCGCTCCGCTCCGGATCGTGCCGATACATGGGCCAGGAGGAATGGTTAATGGTTAATGGTTGATGGTTGATGGTCCCGTAAGATGGGCCTTTGACAAGGGTGGTTTTGCTTTTAACTTTCGGATACGGAACAGCGGTAACTGCGGTAAAACCAGTCTGCTTTGAAAATATGTTACAGGCACAATTATGAGGCGGATAATATATCATACCATTGGCAGGCATCACTCCGTAACGACACATACCTTTAAGCCATGACTGTTGCGTAATCTCACCAGTTTTCATATTGAGGAATTCTGTATTCCTCCTGCTGAACATCATCAGATTCTCTGTGGCTTTATTCCGAAAACAACGCTGATGCCCGCTACCCCGAAAAATTTCACCTGCCGGATAAGATTTAATTGTCTTGCCGGTCTTTAACTCCAGTCCCACATATCGCAGAGAATCATCATTCTTGCCAGTAAGAGTCCAGACCAACCCTTGTGCTACAAACAAATCAGGAGGCTCGTTATAAGCCCAGGTAATAGAATCAATTCTCCAAAGCTCTTTTCCTGAAACAGAATCATATGCCGAGACCTGACAAGTCTTATCCATCTTGGTCGTAAAATTGTTCGGAGAGTCAGACTTTATTTCAGAAAACAATACGACTCCATCGCTGTGAAGCAGAGTACAATCATTCGGGTAATATCTCCCTCGCTTGCCATTACCGGAAGGTCCGGAAGCATCAATTTTCATAAATCTTTCCGCCCTCCACAGTTCATTACCCTTTGTCATATCAAGGCAGACTATTTCATTCCGATCGACCAGGTAAACCTTGCCGCTTCCGACTGTTAAAAATATATTGGCAAGTTTATGCGAATTGCCCGGGTACGATTGAACTCCATGCAATCCATCCTGTTTCCACAAAATGTCGCCTGTTTCGGAATTGACACACATAACGCTGATATCCGGTTTTTCCTTATCCGTGCCAAGCGCGTGATTTACGGCCAGCAAAAGAACCCCCTCTGAAAAAAGAATCTCGAACGTCTTTTCAGTTCCTTCGAATACTTTCAGATCCTTTCCCGTTACAGCGTCCAGAGCATGTACGGGACTGAAAAAACCAGGTGTGACAAAAATTTTACCCCCGGCAGCAACCAGACGGCGCGCATTTTGAGCAGGAGTCTTAAACCGCATACTGCCGCCATGTTCGCCTGTCGACCAGAACTTCCACCCCCACTCACTGATAGGTTTCTTCCATAAAACCAATCCGTTAAAGGCATCCCTGGCAGAAAGAACCCACTGATCATCCAAAGTCTTGATAGCAGGAGGCATCTCATTAATAATGGAAAACACTCTTCCGCCTGAAGTAACCATGGCACTGACAGCCGCGTGTAAATTATGGTTGGCAACCCAGGTCGGGGGCTGTGTCCACTGTAAATTTCGAGGAACATCAATAACAGTATCCTTCGCAACCGCGTTATTGTCAGGGCCATGCAGATAGTGGGTCCATTCATCAATCTCCTTCGGCCACGGCTTTGTGAGTTTAGTCCATCCTTTGAGGCCCGAAGGAGATTGAGTAGAGAGTAGAGGGTAGAGAGTAGAGAGATTTTCTTTTCCCTCGCTCTTGACCATTAGAACACCCCGCGGCGCCAACACCCTTTCGATCTCTTCCCCTGTAACCTGTAACTTGCTACTTGTAACCACAACCACGTTTACGAGGTTGTCCGCATACGGCAGATGCTTGCCGTCAAACGTATCTACCGAGACTTTACCGTAGAGATCCTTCTTCTGAATATACTTGCGTGCGGCATCGACATTCTTCTGATCAACATCCAACCCATGAACCAGATATCCTTCATTGGCTCCAAGCTCAGATGTCAGCTTGCCATCTCCACATCCTACATGAACAATAAGACCACCTTTAACACCTGATTTATTCAGAATATCCGTTCCTGATTCAGCCAATACAGTCAGAACACCACAAGTAAAAACACACCATGTAAGAATCAACTTTTTCATTTCTTTATTCTCCTATATTCGGCAGTTGCCAAGAGCTTGATCCCCGTACTTATTTCGGGGTTTGTTGTACCCCGCTTATAGAGCGGGGCAGGGTTGCAAGCTTGTCACGCCTTTGGCGTGAGCGTTCGTTGTGCAGCTATAGCATCTATGCTGTACAACGAAGAACGTAGCAAATGCAACAAAATCGGCAACCCAGCAGGGTTTGAAATTCAAAAAGAATCTTTCACCCGGAGGGTGAAAGCTATAAACCAGAAAACTTCCTTTGTTTATTATCTTTATTATACGCTTTTTGAATTTCAAATGCCGTTTATAGGATTATTGCCCTTTCTCAGTCAATGCTTTGTGAATCTCTTTGGCAATGACCAGAGCGCCCGCTTCATTAGGATGTATACCGTCAGGGAAATATTCAGGATGGTTCAGCAGCGGGGTGTTTAAATCTATCAACCCTGTTTTGCGATCTTCTGCAACCTTCCGGATAATCGGCAATATATCCTTTAAACGTTCGTTACTTATTTTATCTCTCAAGCGTTTATTGTCTGTTTTTCTGTATACCGGAACGGGCAGACAAAGGTAAATCTTAACCTTACTATTGGCTTTTCTGAACTCATCAATATACAAATTAAGATCTTTTTCCATCTCCCCTCTCCTCTTCCAGTACTCCAACTTGCTGTCATTCGTGCCAAGCTTCAGAGTTATAATATCAGCATTAAAATCTTTGGCTTGCCTATATCTCCCCGAAGTAAAATAAGACTCTTTTCCTTCGCGCAAAAGAGTTCTGCCGCTTGCACCAAAATTTTTGACATCATATTTTCCACCCATCAATTCGGCCAGGCGCGCGGGATAGGCTTGTGTATTTCTATTCTTCAGCTTGTCCCCGGCCGTAATACTGTCGCCCATACAGGCCACCTTAATTTGCGCAAATGCACTTCCCGCAAACAACAGACATACCAATAATACTGCGAACGTATTTCTAACTCTCATGTAATTATTCTCTTTCCATCTTTAATGAGGCAATGCCTCAAGATTAAGAATTTCAAATGGTTTCATCTTGATAGTATAAGGTTTACCTGCCGTCATGGTAATGGCCGGCTTATCAGCATCTTCTTTCCACGGGCTTTTCAAACTGTATTTTCGCGGCGCTCCTTCAGGAAGTTCAAACACTTTCTGAAGATCAATAGCTATCTCCTGAACTTTGTCGCTCGGGTTACGCAAAGTGATAATTCCTTTACGTGGAATCCATGATGCCCAGCCATAAATCTTATAGTTCGCTTTATCAAATGAAGACGAAGGCTTTAATATGAATTTCGCACCGACAAACGATCCGTTGTCGATCCAGTGTGTATCCACAAAAACATCCCTGTTGGCTCTGGCCCATTTCGCGCCTTCGGCAAGAATGGCCCACTTTTCCGGATCCATTTTTGTGTAGGACACATAAAGTTCCTGAAGATTGGATCCCGCCCCGAAATAAGAACGTACCTGTTTCTTCAGGCCGACATTGCCGTCCGGATGATACGGTCCGCCGTTCTGACCATAACGGGCAAAAATGATTCCGTGATTCATAATAGAATTCAACGGATAAAGCGGTGATTGAGAAATAACATATTCGTAGGTAGCGCCGTCCCGATAACACATCCATTGATCAGTCTTACTGCCGGCCGCCTTAGTATCCTGATTGCTGTCCCTCCCGCCGCGCCAGGTACAGTCAGCTACCTGGAGCCAGAACGGCGAAGGCCAACTGCCGTTTGTTACATTAATATAAACATTTTTTTTCGATCGTCTGAGTTCCTTGCAAAGTTTGCGGGCCGCGCTCATGTCTTCCGGATCGCCCTTGCCGCCAAACCCATCAAACTTGAAATAATTCACACCGTACTTCGACATAACGTAACGGCATGTCTCCAGCACGCGAGTATAGTAGCCTCTATTATACAAACGCAATATACCGTTAGGAGCAAGTCCTTCCTTCTGCCCTACCCCCCTGCGATGAGTCGGCAGATGTTTATCATCGGGACCATGATGGCGGCCATAACCACCATGCGGCGAAAGCCACAGCCCGATACTGCTGCCATACTTGTCACACAATTCCTTGTGCGGCTGAAACTCGTCAGGAAACCTTTTTTTATCGATGGTCCACAGTTTTTCAAAAGTGTCCCACCCATCGTCCAAAGCAAATGTATCTACAACAACATTAAAAGGCTTGATGAATGATTCACCCCAGTTATTTAATATTTCAGCAAATTGATCGGCGTTATACGGGCGTAATATGGGGGTGATATCATACCAACTATTGTAATGCAGAAATGTCCGCGACGGACAGGCGCGCGTTCTTTCTATATAATAAAGGAAACAGCGACGCATCTGTCCCGGCACAGCCACACCCATAACCAGTCCATCTTCTGATTCAACATTTTGATCCACTTTTGCCTTTATCAGACTGGAATATACAAGGCCGTCCTTTTTAACAATTTTGGAAAGCGGACTTTCATAGCCAAAGAAAAAATTACCATAAGTCAAAGGAACACCGGGAACCGTTCCCGCGGCTTTTACCGCTTCCTGATCCTTGAAACCGAAAAAGGCCACGGAATAAACACGTATCTTGTCTTTTACCGGCTTAATCTTGATCTGCTGGCGAATATAATTGGAATCATCACGTAAAACCGCCGTCCATCTGACCTTAAGCCCGCTTTCATGAGTCAAATCGGCAACAGCGCTGATGCCTGTATATTTCAATTCCTCTGTCGGAAGTGATGTATCTACCTGTACAGGCACTATTTGAACAGGTGCATCTAAAGTAAAATCTGAAGATTCAAGGGTTTTGTATTTCCATTTACGTTCAGTAAACAGAGAAATCCGGTAAAGATCTATCGCAGTAAAATCTATACTCGTACCATCAAGTTTATTCTCAAGCACTTTATAGTTTAACTTGTTGTCTTTGACATCCCAACTACAGGCCATAGCCTGGTTGGACAAAACAAGTTTACCGTCTTTTGATACCGCGTTTGCCTTACCCGGTTTTTTACCCGGGAAATATGGCTTAAATGACTGGGTTTCCGCAAATATACTTCCGGCAAATAAAAAACCTGCCAACAATACCACTGCCGTATTACTAATCTTCATACAATTACTACTCCTATTTTCTTATTTCACACCCATACAAGCTACCGATCCATCTTCAAAAGAAACAAGCAGTTTCCCTCCCGCAAGCGCTACCCCGTTGTAAGCAACAACTTGATCAAATTCTTTCTTAATAACAACTTTTCCGTTCTCCAATTCGTGAACCTGAATAAACCCGCCTGATTTATCACCTTTATAAAAACCGCCCGCCGTCAAAACCGAATCGCCGCAAAGCATAATAGATGTCGCCTGATACCCTCCAGGCAAATCCATTACCCATTTATAATTATCAACAGCCATGAGCGACCTGTTCTGCGTAAATCTTTCCGCCTGAGCGGGCTTGACCATTGATCGAGGATGCAATGTGATCCGCTTGCCATACGCCTCAGGATTGCCTGCATGACCCAAAGAACTGATTGCGGCAACGTAATCTGAATTCCAACTGAGCATATGGGCCCTTACATTACCATAACCCATTGTCTGGTAAATACGATCTCCCGTACGATGCCAATAAGAACAGATAAAACCAGACATACCTATTGTCGGTCCAATTTCCGTAAGAGATTCTGAAGGAACCGATTCTGCCTGTTCATTCCGGTGAAGAATGTAGCCGGATACATTCTTCAGCATAGCTCCCGTCTCGGGATCAATACGGGATATCATCAATTGCAGACTGTTATTTGCATTGAGCATGATATCGTTTCCGCGCATTTTCCTGAAATCAGGCTCTTTGAGATTGGCCGACCACTTAACTTTACCTGAACCCAAATCAAATGCCCTCACAACAATGCCGCCATCCGAACCCTCTGTCCTGCCGGACGAACAATAACCTGTGCCGTCTATCACCATCACACTGCCTATCACCGGCCAGACTGATTCGACCTGTCCGTAAGACACCATACGAGATTCTTCTGGGGCTGCTCTGAATTTCCAGCGTAACTTGCCCGTCTGAAGTGATAGAGCATAAACATAACCGTCATGCGCACCGAACACACAAACATCCCCGCAAAGCGTTGGTGAAGTATCAATCCTCCCGCTACATAAGAATTGCCACTTCTGCATTCCCGACTCTCGGTCAAAAGCAAGCACACGGTTTTCATCGGACACGGCAACTACAACAATACCATTGACGGAAACCGGCTGTGTCAATTGAGAGGTCAAAGCATGATTCCGGTCTCTTGCAATATTCCCCTTTGCTAAAGTCACAAGCTGCTGTTTCCATAACAAATCCAATGCTTCAGGCGCATCAGTCAGACTCGCATTGCCTCTGCCCGTGTCATTACGATACATGAACCAATCGGATTGCAGATTGCGGATTGTGGATTGCGGATTTTTTTCAATTCCAAAACCTTTTTCTACTACGGGTGGTTTTGTCATCTCTTCTGTGGTCAGCTCTTTGTCAATTGGACCGCACGAAATAAAACCCTTAATCTGCGAAGGCATGCAGGGACACCAGTTCTGAGGAGTAAACAACGCACCATGCGCAGGCACGGAGCCAAACAAGCACGCGCCTCGCACACCAGCATAGCTCTTCTTTTCTTTGCCTACATTCATCCCTCCTTTGCGATTCACAACATTAACAAACTCCAGATAATGAGAAGCTGAACAGCCCATAGCACCGGTATTAATCGGCGATCGATCCTTAATCTCACCTGTCTTCGGGTCATATAAACTGCCTGCCGTCGCAATCGAACCCTTCCAGATATATGCTGATGATCCTTTATGATCGCGTTCTGTCTCAAAAATAATTTTCCCGTTTTCCGCAGATATTGCTATATTCTTTTTTCCATTATCGAAGCTGACAACGACCACTCCAACACCTGCACATGTTAATCGCATATAATCCCCGGCATCCTCTTCTCCCGGAATATGTTCCCATAGCAACTTGCCTGTATTCAGGTCGTATGCCGTAACTTTCTGTTTCGGCCTGCCCGGCCGCGTGGCAGGGTCAGCCTTGGCCCAGCGATTCCCCATCTCTCCAACCCTATCAGGCCCATCACGCTCCGCGCAAAACACAACACCATTATCTATAAGCATAGAAGTTGCTAAACTCTTATTTTTCCAGACGAGCTTGTGACTTTTAATATCAAAAACTTCCAAAGAACCCTTCCCGATACGAAAATCATGCCTGCGCCGATCAAGCCCCATGGAACCGCCAGTTTTTGTTCCACCTTCCCATCCGGCAACTACGATCCTATTTTGCGCAACAGCAATCTTCCCCGGAGGATAAGCTGTATTCAAAATTTTAACATCTAAACCGGTTGCGGCATCAATTATGATCAGTTTCCCTTCTCCGGTTGCGGCATAAACTCTATCTCCCTCCGCAACAAAAGGCGCTTTGTTATGAAAGAAAAGGCCGCTGTAATGTGTTTCACCTACAGAGCGCCGCCATAAAAGCAGACCGTTAAAAGCGTCACGTGCTGTAATATACTGTTGTAGTCCATGCGCCGAATCATAAGTCGGCCCCAGATTCTCGAACACACCGTCAGACAATGTAAAAAGACGACCTTTTGTAATGGCTATACCACGTGTGTTTGCAAAAGAGTCAACGCCGTACGCCATATTCCTTATATTCATGGGAAGTCCGGCATTCCAGCGATACCCGAAGGGATATTTGATTACTTTATCTTTCGAGAGCCGGTTCCCGTCCGCGCCATGATCCGGATGTGTCCACTCATCCATTTCTTCCGGATAAGCTTTAGAGGTAATAGACCATTTTGAATCTTTGCGTATCGCGATAAAACCGCCCGGCGCGACAACCCGATTCATCTCGGCATGTGCCAAACCAAGCGCTTCAACCTGATCCGGCTCTATTATCAAAAGAAAATTAACAAGATCGCGGCGATAGGGTAATTTATTGACCGGCAGTTTCTCAACACTGACCAGTCCATATATCTTATTTGCGGCAATTACTTCCTGAGCCTGTTGAAATCCGGAATCATCCAACGCTATACAGTGAACAAGAAGATCACCCGAACCGGAAATATCCTTGAGTATAGAAGAACTATCTTTTCCTACCCCGACAATAGAACATAATCCGTGACTCTTCTTAAGTTTCTCGATCAATCCGGCATGGCTCATTTCTTCCGCCATGACCGCAGATACCGCAACTAACAATAAACTTATGTAAAATAACGTTTTTCTCATGCACTGTGTTTTTCTCTTTTATTTACCAAAACATACTAAAGAACCATCTTTGCAGCTAATAAACAATTTTTTTCCGGCGACAGCCATACCATCAAAAACCGGCGGGGACTCTAATTGGCTCTCATTAAGAATCTTTCCGCTGTCAGACGCAATCACCATTAAAAGCCCATTACGCTCTCCGCGATAATAACTCCATGGATTCTCACTATCAATTTTATCCGGAGAACCCGCGGCAAAGAGTTTATCCTTCGTCAGAACCAAAGATGATGTTCGCACAGGAACCTGAACGCTCCATTTTGTTTCCGTAGGATATCTTGTCCTGGATGCAAAACCCCGCTTGTCTTTTATTTCAAGATTGGTTCTATCCAGTGCAAAAAGCGTGTATCCGTCCCTGGCCAGCGCAAATGAATCCGTTGTACCCGCCTTTTCATAAGCTCGAACGGCGCATATTAAATTTTTGTTGAAAACAAACATCTGGCCGATTCCAATACCATCCAATGTCCAGAACCCCCTGTTAAACCAGGTGTCATCAAGAATCCCTCCTGTAGACACCAGGGCCATCGGCCATGGATTCGGTTCCGGAATTGATTTATTAACCTCAGTTAAGGAAAAAATCTCACGCTGCCGCATAAACAGCGATTTTTTATCTTTAACGAATATATCGGAAAGAAGACCGTAATCTTCCGAAATTATACCTCTCCCATCGCTGACCTTTTCACCGGCCTTACTTTCAATCCTTTTCTGCTCCAGAAGTTTTCCGGTCTGTAAATCAAGCCGGTACGCATAGATGCCGCCGTCAAGAAAAGAGGAACGTCCTGCCGTGAAGAACACTTTTCCGTTTTCCGCCAACACAGAGCCGTGAACCGGCCATGCGGACTCGAGCCCGTCAGGCGCCATTATCAGTTTATCTTCAGGCGCTGCCCTGAACCGCCACGCCAACTCTCCATCAGATACACGTAAACAATAAACCCAACCGCTCATACTCCCGAATAAAAGATTTTCATTGTAAACAGTCGGCGGAGAATCAATCGGACCATTAGCAGTGAACTGCCAAACGATTTTACCCGTACTGCTGTCCAGCGTATAAACAGAATGCTTGTGTTTCGCTGCAACAAAAACCTTTCCATCTGCCACAACAGGCGGTGTCAATTGAGCGCCATCTGCTATTTTGCGCTGCCATTTCTCCTTCAACTGCGCAGGCATTTCCGCATCAATATATCCGCTGCGCTCTGCATCATGGCGATAAGAGGGCCAAGCCGATTGCGGATTGCGGATTGCGGATTGCGGATCTTGTCCATATACAGAACCTTTTTCTAATCTCTCTTTCGCTTCACGCTTCACGCTTCCCTCTTCACGCTCCGCGGCAAGCGCCACGTATCCGCTCAACTTCGATGTAAAGTAACAGTCACATGCGTGTGGTGATCCATAGACCAGGCCATTACAGAGAAATGTCCCAACCCGGCACGCACCACGGATCCAATGGTTATTACTTGTCTCATCTGAATCCCACGGCATAAATTCCATACCGCGATAATTGGTGGTAAGATATTTTTCAGTAGCCCTGTTAACATAGCACCTGTGATGATGCCCGTTATCAAGCGCGTATTTTGTATCGCGGCGACGAAGTTCTTTGCCTGTCTTGAGATCAAGGCAAACCATCGCGTAATCTTTTTTGTCATGTACCCATACAACATCATCAATCACAAAAATCTCCGGCGACATATAGTACGAAGCATGCCTGCCTTCATATTCCCACAACACATTTCCTTTATCCGAAGAAAAAGCCCTCACTTTCAAGGGAACCGGAAAAACGGTTTTTAATCTATCCTTGTCGGTATCCTGCTGGGCCAGAAGCACAACATCATCATCAGCCACTATTCTAATCATATTACTAAAAATGTATTTGTACTGAAATCTGCGCGGATCATTATTCATTGAAAGCCATGGCTGATAACGTTTTGAACGCCAGACCTCCTTGCCCGTACCTATATCCAACGCAACAATATCATCGCCATCAATCAAAAGAACTCTGGATTTGTTGGAGGATATATGAAGATTGCCCACGGATGAGTCCGCCTTCATTTTGAGTCCCTGAAACGGACCCTCCTTCCACTTTATTGCACCTGTCTCAGCGTCAAGAACCACTATGGATTTATTAAGATGACTTCCGGCCTTACCCAAGATTAGATCCGGCTTTTCAGTATTAACTGAAGCAATAATCAAATTATCACGGACCAGAAACTCGTCTGTCCATTCTGTGCCTGCATATTCTTTTAATAACTTTCCTGTAGCAGCATCAAATGCTGATATCGGCGCAAGCATACCCTTTGTTAAATATACCCTGTTTCCTACAGCCGCAAGTCTGGCGCTTTTCTTGGGATGGTTATATCTGGCAGAGTATCCGCCTACATGACTTTTTCCCCACGAGTGCCAACCCCAGTCTGTTTGCGGTATAGAAATGCGCCAAAGTTCCATACCGTTAAACGCATCACGTGCCACAAGATACCATTCATCAGGCCCCGTACTTCCTATACCTATAGGCGCCCGGTCCTCAGCTGTAAATATTCTGCCGCCGGAACTTACAAAAAGACTCGTACTCGGCACAACATCATGGTGCCGCGCCCATTTGGGACCGGCAAGCCATTGTATACGCGCAGGCGGCCCGGCAACAGAATCTCTTGCAACCGCGTTATTGTCCGGACCATGCAGATAGTGAGTCCAGTCGTCAATCTCCGGCGGAACTTTCTTTTTGTATATATTCCAACCTTTCAGTCCCGCCGGAGATTGAGGTTTCAGGTTACAGGTTTCAGGCGCTTTGGCCCCGTCCTCGTTGCGGGGTTTCAGGTTTCCTTTGATTAAGACCACGCCTCTAGGAGCAAGAATTCTTTCTATCTCTCTTCCTGACACCTGAACACTGACACCTGCTCTCTCCTCGTAAATCAATAGATTTACGAGGTTATCCGCATACGGCAGCCTCTTCCCGTCCCACGTATCTATCGAGATTTCTCCGTATAGCCCTTTGCTCTGAATATACTTGCGGACAGCATCCACATTTTTTTGATCCGTATCAAGCGCATGTACGAGATACTGTTTGCCGGCATACAACTCTGTAACGAATTCAGCATCCCCGCACCCGACGCAAACCACCAGACCGCCTTTAATCCTGCTTGTATCAAGTATTTCCTGCGCGGTATCGGCACTAACAGATAATGGTGCCATTAACATTACAATACAGAAAATCACAATCAACAATCTATTCATAACGTCATATCCCTTATTTACTGTTGAAACAAATCAAAGAGCCGTTCATTAAGGAAACAAATAACTTTCCCTCGACTAGGGCCATCCCGTCAAAAGTCGGCAAGGATTCTAAATGATACTGCTTAAGAATTTCAGCGTTTTCACTGGTCAGCACATAAAGATCCGCTCCTTTTGATCCTTCTTTCTCAGGAGTCCCCGCAATAAAAAGCCTATTTGCTGCCAAAACCATGGCGATCGGTTTTATGGGCACTTTAATATTCCATATAATCTTTGAGTTATCCCTGTCATATTTAAAAACATCGTACCCTGATCCTGCAGCGTGATATTTTCCTCTGCCCGCGCCTTCTCCATAAGCACTAACGCCAAAAATATATTGTTCATTAAATACCAGATATTCGCATCTGGCTTCCTGACTCCCCGACAATACCCAGCCTACCCTGTCAAACCAGGACTTATCCAACAAACCTGCCGAGGAATAGAGATAGTCTTTTCCCTTCTGAAGCGAGTATGAGTATTTGCCTGGATGCATTTTTTTCTTTGCATTCTTCATGGATGTTTCCATGCTTGTCTTAAGAGTGTCGGGCGATATTTTGACGTGTCTCATATAAAGATCCTGCCCATCACTCACTAGAATATCATCCAGCGCACCCGGATCATCACCCGACAGATCATAAGGAAGTGCTTTCTTTTCTTCTTCCGTAAGTTTTTTCGACAAAACAGAAGAATTTAATTTTGTCTCAGATAGTTTTTCGCCTGTAACAGGATTCAAACAGTAGATCCTGATACCGTCATCCAGAAAAGATGATCGACCGGCAGCAATATAAATTTTATCATTCAACACCATCACACTACCGTGCACCTTCCAGACAGATGATAATCTTCCATTATCAACTATTAACCTCTGCCCCGAACCGGCAAAGAAACGCCACACCAACTGTCCATCCGACAGAGTTACGCAATACACCCAGCCGTGATCAGAACCAAAAATCGCTGTCCCCTTATAAATAGTCGGTGGAGTATCCACAGAACCATCCGTATAATATTTCCACATAACACTGCCGTCAGCCGATGAAAGGGCACAAATATGATTCTCATCTTTAACCGACGTCAAAATTATTTCCTTTGTCGCTGTTACTGCCGTTGGCGCTGTATTGAATTTTTGTTTCCAACGAACAGTCAAGTCAGGAGAAATTGACGTATGGGTCGACCCACTCCTCTTAATATCACCGCGATACATGGGCCAGTCGGAGACTGTTGTTGTGTTGTTCGGCTGTTGAGTTGTTAGTTGAGATCTTTTATCAAAAGCTGGACCATGCTCGGTATAACCAGCTTTTTCCGGAAAGGTTATTTTTCCGCCAAGTGCATGAAAATTGTTAAGTTTGGCTGTTAAATAGCATGCGCACGGATGCGGCGGCGCATAGACAAGACCATTTGCGGGAATAATGCCGTAACGGCATACACCTCTTACCCATGGATGCCGCAAAGTATTACCGCCAGATACATCAACAAACTCCAGCCCTCTCCTGGAAGTAATTATAAAATTTTTCGTCGCCTTATTGCGATAACATCTATGATGATGGCCCGCGTCAAGCGCCACATCAGTCGAAACTCTTTTGATTTCATGCCCGGACAGAGGATCCAGCACTCTCATGACAAACTGTCCCTGGGCATGGACCCACAACTGATCATTAATAAAAAAGACATCAGGCGGATTGTAATGACCCCATACACCAAATATTGTCCGCCAAAGTTCTTTTCCTTCTGAAGCTGAAATCGCAATAAGATCCCCTGTAGATCCCTCGTTCCATTGTTGACGTTTTAGAGCTTTCGGCTGAGCAAAAGCAACTACACCTTTATGATAAACCATGGTGGCTAAACCGGGAAAATTATAATCGAACTGCGTATTTGTTTTTACATCATATTCAGGACGTAAAAATCTCCACTGCTCAACGCCTGAAACCAAATCAAGGCAGATAATATGTTTTTCATCCCCGAAAAATACACGCTGGTCCCCGGCACATAACAACGCATCTTTCATATTGATCATGGAATCGACTTTTGAAGTTATCCCCACAAATGAGGCGCTCTTCCACAAGACTTTTCCGTTTTTCGCATCAATGGCAACAACCTGCCTCGAGGAAGGTGCACCACCTTTTCCGGAAGGTTTATGAGCTTTATCTGCAACAACAGCCAGCAGCCTGTTGTCTTTAATAATAAACTCACTCGTATTTTCCGTGCCCGTATATACCTGCAGCCTTTCACCGGTCACCCCGTCAATTTGAATAATTGGAGCATTCACACCAAGCGTTGCATACACATTATTGCCCACAGCAACCAATCGCTTGCCGATATGAGAAGGATGATTAAAACGCGCAATCATTTTTGCTGTCCAGTAAGGCCAGCCCCATTCTTCTATAGGTTTACGCCAGAGTTCTATGCCGTTAAATGCATCTCTTGCAATCAGAAACCATTGGCCCGGTGATTTTGTTACGCCTGCAGGAGATTCATCGACAATATAATATATCCTGCCTTTAGCCGACACCAGGGTTGTAACAGTTGGAACCAGATTATGATGTTTGCTCCATACAGGACCTGCAATCCATTGCACTGTTCCCGGAGGCCCTACCTTCAGGTCTCGTGAAACAGCGTTACCATCAGGACCATAGAGCTGGTGGGTCCATTCATCAATTTCCTTCGGCCAAGGCTTTGTAAATTTGGACCACGTTTCACCTTGAACATCCAACTTCGAACATCCAACATCCAACTTCGAAATTTCAAACACCCCATCTTCCTTACTTCGATGTTCAATGTTCGATGTTTGATGTTCGATGTTCGCTTTTATTAAGGCCACACCTTTCGGAGCAAGTACTCTTTCGATTTCGGATTGCGGAACGCGCCCGCCTGCAACGCTGTGCGTAGCACTGCGGGCAGGGATTGCGGAGTTCACAACTATTAAATTAACCAGGTTGTCTGCGTAGGGCAGAGTCTCCCCATCGAACACATCCACCGAAACTTTTCCGTAAAGCCCTTTACTCTGGATATACTTGCGCGCGGTATTTACATTCTTTTGATCGACATCCAGTCCATGGACGAGATAAGCATCACTTGCATATAATTCAGCCGTCAGCTTACCAACTTGCCCAACTTGAACGACAAGCCCGCCTTTAACGCCGGAAGCCTTGATAATTTCATCGGCATTTTCTGCCTGTAGACTTAATGTCACAAAAAACAGAGTTATTAAGAACCACACATTTACTAGATATTTTTTAATGTTTTGTCTCCTCTATTTATTTCAAACATTCAAAAGTCAATTCAACCCGATCCATGATGGGTTGGACTTTATTCTCTTTGAGTTGGGCCGTCTTGAATCCGAATTTAAAGCCTTTGCCTGCGGGCAGAGAACTCAAATCAATTTGAGCGGGCGCAACATCCACGATCCGTGCGAAACCAGGCTTTTGCGTGTAAGTTTCTTTCACCCTCTGCCATTCTGACCAATCATCAATTTGACCGTCTCCATCAATATCCACACCAACCCGGGCTTCTACCCCGTCAACCCAGGGACCGAGACTCACAAAATCTGTTTTTTCATGTTTTTTTCACTCCAAATCACAAGGATTACTCTGCCAACGCAAAATCTTTCACATCGAAAACCGCTACTCTGAACCCAACATCATAGACCGGTTGATATGGCGGATAACGCCAGCGTGAGGCTGAATTGGCAAAACGTGCGGTATCGTTCCAAGATCCGCCACGTACTACCTTGTAGGGAATTTTTTCTGTTCCGTCCACAACTCCGATCTCCGGCAGAGGCTTATAATCACTACTGGTCCATTCGGCAACATTACCAAGCATGTTATAGAGTCCCCAGGCATTGGGTTCGTAACTGGAAGCAAGCGCAAGGTATCTGTTAAAATCTCTATAATTCTGCTCATGGCGTCCATAGTTCCAAAACTCTAGAGATGTATCAGCAATATTGATATTATTTTCTGTCAATTTCCCGAAATAGAACCTGTCGTTGGAACCGGCACGACATGCCCATTCCCACTGTTGCTCCGTTGGCAATGCTACTTTCTTTCCCAATTTTTTCGACAGCCATTCGCAAAACGCAACAGCATCCTGTTGGGTTATCCGTACTACCGGAAGCTCGGGGTCGTCCATGCAAAAATCGCCACGGGTTCTTCTGTCCTTGCGACGGGTCTCAATATATCCGTTCTCATGATCAGGTTTGAACTGTCTGTACTGCGCCAATGTAACTTCCGTTGCGCCCATATAAAACGAATCTTTTATTTCTGCAATGCTCGGTTGTTCGTCAGCAAATCCGTCAGCATCGCCCATGATGAATTTTCCTGCCGGCACTTCAGTAAGTTTCATTTTTATATCATCACCCAGATCCACCTCTATTATCTTATTCTGCTTGCTGAGTTTTGGATCAAGCGGCCAGCCTTTTACAGAAAGTTTTGCTGTTGATCTGTTTTCTTTTGCAGGCGGCTGAAATCTGGCGATCCGCGGCAGAGGCAGTTTGGTTTTCTCGACAGTGTCATCAATACCCGCGTACAGCTTCAAATATTTTGCCCGAGGCTCAATAAGTTCCTGCAGACCAGGACGATGGCTTTCTGTCCAGTATGCTGGATATGGAATATTGTAATCGATCCAGGTGTATAAACGTTCCCATTCATCACGTGTCAGCTTTACATTGTTATGGCCTTTTTTGAGCATTTTTATCAGGTGACTGGTGTCCGCCTGATATTCAGACGGCACCGGCATATGGTAATCATTTTCAAGCCCGGCCCGGCGGATATATTTCTGCAGCGCCATATAAGCGGGTGAATACTTGTCTTCGAAGTTCTTGTGCAAACGCTTGGCCTTGAAGTCGGGTCTCTCTTTATCTTTTCCACTTGTGGTGAGCTCTGCCTTCCGTGAGCTTGTCGAACTGGTCGAACCATCATGACAACCCACGCATTTGCGGTCCAGCACAGGCTGAACCTCTCGATCAAAGCTGAATCCGCGCACAGGGCCATTCCATGTCTTGATTTTAGAGGAAGGTTTGCGCGATGCGATTGTACGTATTGAGGGAGGAGCCGTATTCTGACTTTCATGACATCCTATGCAGGACAAGTTTTCTCCCGGCATGGCCGTAAACCAGCTTCGCATAAGCTGAAGAGCCTTGCCTTCGGCATCAATTGGCTGGACAAAAATCGGGGTGTTGGCCGGCACTTCAAAGAAAGCAGAACCGTCCTCGTATACGGGTACCGTTCCCATAATACGCTTAACATCCCATCCTCCCTCATGTGATGCTCCATATGTGTCACCATTGCCGGGATATCGAAAGTGATAAGTACCCACGCGCAATGCCCTGACAGATCCTTTTGGGTAACCTTTTAGTCCCGGCCCCGTGTAGATATCAGAAATCATTACGTTGGCGATTTTACTCTCCAATTTAATCCTGTGCGGAATCACTGGTGGTTTGTCTCGTTTCAGCAGCGGCACAGGCATGGCATAATCACCAGTAAGGATTGGTGTAATGTTGTCAAAAATATCAACCAGACAAAGTTGCCATGGCGCGCCTGCTGACTTCTGGACCGTTGTCAGGAAGTAGGTGCCGGCACCATCCTCCTGAGGACTTGTTCCTAATGGATAGGGAGTAATAAATTTCGGCCATGAATCATTTACCAGTTTGTCCAGCATAACAGGTTCAACTTTTTCGCCATAGCCGGGAATACTCTGTACCGCACCATCCGCTTCGTGCCTGCCAAGGGCCGGGTCCAGGATCAGCAGTTCACCGGCACGTCTTGTTCCATGATGCCCGGAAACAATACATACAATCTTTGAAGGATGACCGGGAATCGGTCTTGGCCAGAACATGGAGTTAGGCCAGTACGATGAGCTTCCGTAGTACTCTTTCTGGTCGGTTCCATCCGGATTCATGGACATCAGAAGGCGGGAAAAATAGTGAGGTATATCAGCGTATTCCCAGCGTAGATAAACAACCCGTCCATTGTTCAGCAGGCAGGGGTCCCAGTTATGGTCCTGGTCAAATGTAATTCTGCGCTCGTTGTTTCCTTCGCTATCCATTACATGCATGTTGCCCACCCCGCTTCCTCCGGTACAGGGAACAGCCTGTTTGCAGGCTGTGGAAACAAACATGATATCGCCATTGGGCATTCTGCAGGGATTGTAACGCTTGAGATAACGATCTTCCGTGCTGGCTGCTTTTATTGTTCTGAGATTGGAGCCGTCGACATTCACCTCACTGATACCGGTGCCGTCGGAAAAGAGAATCTTCTGCGCATCCCAGTCCAGCTCATAACTGGAGATTGCTCCTTCGTGTACTGTAGTGAGTTTCCCATCAGGAGCTACAGGGCTCAAAGATACCAGTTCATCACCCAGTTTGTTGGCGCCTTTCCAGTTGGACTGCAAACTTATATCACCTTTTGCCAGCAGGAGTTTGTCGAACTTCAAGAGTGGATTATCCAGCAATATTCTGCTTTGTGCCTCCTGTGCTTTGTTATAGATAGGAAACAAACTGTTCAATGTATCTTGTTTTTTTGCCAGGCCGCTCTTTTGCCATTTCTCAAACTCGTTCCCAATCTGTTCGATTTCCGCCAGGTATTTTTTGCCGTTCGGATACTGATCCTTGAATGTCTTAATTTGATCTTTGATGGCCAGCGTGGCTGACTTTAATGTACGGGTCATGGCAACAGCTTCGCGCAGCATGATGTATTTGTATGAGCTTTGAGCTATCTCCTGCAGGGATCGTTCCCCTGTTGAAATATTCTCTTCAAGAAACTGGTCAATAATTGCACGCATCGGCCCATCAGCGAAGGCTATATTCTGTTCCAGCATGAAAATCTGCGAGGCTTCAAATCTTTCGTATCGGGTTTTCATACAGTCCCGGCTGCCCGGTACCCAGTCGAATTTTGTCGGCCATACCGCTGCAAGAATATCCCATTCTATTTCCGCCTGATGGCGGGTGGCCGGAAACGCCTGCTTAACTTTATCAAAAAGCGCTTCACGTGCTTCTATTCGCTGAGCTCGACTGCTTCCGACTTGCGGATGGTACCAGAAAGATGCAAAGCCTTTGCGGTTGGTCCTCATCTCTACGAGCAAACCGTATCGACCTCTTCGGGTCGGTAATTTTATTACGTGCTGGTTTATCTCCTGCCCATTTTCGGTGACCCTTTTAATCTTTAATGTGCTCTTGTGACATTTCAGCGATCCTGTTGTTTGTGCAAATCCAAGCATTGGCTCAAACGATTCATCAAGATTCCTCGGAACATTTACAGTCGCATAGAGCAGCACTGTCTCAGACCGCCTCATGTTTATCTGCTCATTAAGATCAAATACCATGTTCAGTTTCATGTTGGGACATTGGATCCATTTGAAGCCCCGCCCTGCAATAATCAAAGGCTTATTAACATTGATTTGATCAGGATTAATAGGTTCCTTAGGCATACGGATCCTGCCGAGATTCATATAGTGCCAGTTACCAATTGATATACCTGTTTGCTTGAATTGCTCCAGATCCTGCCTGCATTCCTTGACAAAAAGCGCTTCGCGACTGGCAATTAAAGACTCCTGCCAGGAACTCTTTTTTATAAAGCAATCCGGCTGAGACTCTGTAGCGGTCAACGCATAAAGTTTAGTCCTCTCAACAACTTTCTTCTTCCTGGATGCCTTCTTACCTTCCGCGTCCATAGTCGCGACTGAACACATTACTGCAGTAATAATGATCAATATCATCATTTTTTTCATATCTCTCACCCAAAATCTTAAGAATTACTCTACCGACGCAACACCTTTCACATCAAAAACCGCCAGGTTGACTCCGTAAGAGACCTCTTTCAAGACGAGCTTGACCTTACTGGCAATTGTACCTTCGGCACATTTAAGAGCAAAGTTATACCCTATGCTCTTTCCTTTATGTATAGTGCGCCATTCGTTACCGTCATGAATGTGCAGCTCAAATCTCTTCACGCCATCAGTTGTTCTTGGATTTTGCGAAAGAGTAATATATTCAATATTACGCTTCCCATCTAAATCAAGCTCAACCCATGGATCGTTATCTCCGCCCTGTGGATACCAGAACCCCTTGATCTTAGCTCCTTCATTTTTGCCCGTAAAAATATTGGAGGTCATATATGCTGCAGATTTTTCGTTTGAAGAAACTTTCGGCAGTCTGCCCTGAACAAAAGTGGCAAACTGAACTAGGTCTACCGGCTTTAAGTTTTCAACCGAACCCGCTGTTTCAAGCTTGATAATCAAATCTGTTGTGTCAGGTTTAGACTTACTTAAATCAAACTCGAACTGTCCGTCAACTTTCCTGAAACCGACAGTTCCGCCCGTCAACAGACTGCAGTTAACCACTTTTACATCTATTGACGGCAAGCGAAGAATCCTTTTTGCGTCATTCGCCCAGTCCTGCAATACATGCAGATAAATATTTTTTCCTTTTCGGGTACATGCGCCCCACGGACCCGGTTTATAAGGTCCGGCTTTGGTGCCATAAATCGTTTCCCCGTATTCCCTGAGCCATTTACCTATACCTTTAAAAGCCTCTTTTTGCGGCGGATGTATCGCACCATCAGCCATTGGATCAGTATTTAAAAGGAGATTACCGCCCCGCCCCACAACATTAACAAGTGTTCGTATGCATGTCCGCGCAGACTTAGGCTTTTTACCCCCGCCCCAGGACCATGCGCCGCTCATAACGGTACAAGCCTCCCACGGCCTGCTTATATCGAATGCTCCTAACTGAAGCTCTCTGTTGCCATAATCACCGTTTGCGCCTTTAATACGGCCATTGGTAATTAAATGCGGCTGCAACTTGCGCATCATCTTATACAGCTTGGGTGTATTCTCAGCCCACCATCCGCCATCCCACCATATACCGTCAATCTTGCCATAGTTTGTGCAAAGCTCACGCATCTGATTAAAAAAGAATTTCTCGTATTCAGGACTCCAGTTTTTTTCATTAACACAGTCCGGATGAGACCAGTCAACAGGAGAGTAATAGATCTGGAACTTGACTCCTTCCGCCTTGCATGCGTCAGCCAGCTCCTTACAGGTGTCACGCGCGAAAGGAGTAGCCATCATGTCATAATCAGTATACTTACTGTCAAACATGGAGAACCCATCATGATGCTTTGCAACAAATACAAAATAGCGGGCACCGGCATCCTTGAATGTACGGATCCACTCCCTGGCGTCAAACTTTACAGGATTGAACTTTTTATATAGCTGATCGTATTTCTCCGGACCATACGCCTTTCGACTCCAACTGATAGACCTTGCTATTAAAGAACTCTGGTTCCAGTGAACAAAAACTCCGAACTTGGCATCCTTCCACCATTGCATATCTTCGTCACTGGCCTGCATATAGTCATCAACCTGAGCTCCGTCCTTAACACCGGCCCCATCTTCACGAGCCATCAGCTCATTGTCGTTAGAGGAAGCCGCAATAGAATTCCCCGCATTCAAACATCCGCACAAAATAACTGCTGCAATTAAGATAAATACATATCCTTTAAACAATCTCTTCATTCCTTATTCCTTCCTGCTTTTTTTGATTCACAACATATTACAGCGACATCACTATGCTTCAACCACTTCTTTGCCTCTTGGGAGAAACAACTGTATCTATATAAAGAAAGAACACCGCCACATCGGTTATTATTACAAACTGCCCCACTCTGCCTGCCGCTCAAGAAGCTACGGAGGGATAAAATAGCGGGCCAAGGAAGAAAACCCCGTCTTTCGACAGGGTAAGGTAATGCCTCAAAAAAGAGCTAAACCTTCCAAAACGAAAAGCTCAACAAACCCAAGAGCGGAGGGATTATGCTCTTTCGCCGGCCTAGCGAGTCTTCGAGCTCCAGACAAGAAAGAGCATATCCCGAAGCGACAAGAGCTGCGGGTTCGATTTTCGAACGAAATTCTTCCTGCATTCTTAAGTTAATAGACTAGAAACAGAGTTTTTCATAACCAACTGGTTAGCCTACTTATTCTTCTTATATGGATGCGGAGACAATTGGTACAGGTTGTCGGTGATCCTGATAAATCGGAACCGTTCTCTCAGTGCTGATATAAGGCTCTGATCGGATTCATGTACATGGCCGGTTTCCAGATAAACCGGATAGTTCTGTTTCAGCAAACTATTGATGGCCCATGGCTGTTCTGCGACGACAAGCGGAAATACATCTATCGCTCCCGCCTTCAGAAGATCATTTCGTCTGTAATCCTTCCAGTCTTCAGGTAAAGGGTCCGGGTAGAGTTTCTTTTCAGGGCTGATAACTTTTGACGCATATTCGACACATCGTGAGAGTGGTAAAACACGGCGCTGAGCAGTGAATTCAAGGTAAACAGGATCTATGGATGAGATTATCAATGCGTTATCCGGAGTAGAGTTGATGATGGTATCGGCTATTATGCGGCGTGATGGTATTGCCTGTGGAACGAGACATCTGAATAAACACACTGCAGCGAAAAGTATGATCTGCGTAATGAGTAAAACACGCTGCGATATTCGAGCCAGCCATAAACCTATGATTGATCCGCATAGAACAGCCAGCAAACATGAGGCGGGCAGGAAAAATCGTTCGTCAGCAAAGAAATAAAATAGATGCAGAATAATGATTGGTCCGGTCGAAAGCACAGCGAATTCCAATATACTGCGTTGGGCATGGTCGCGTTCAGGCGTAGATATTATTTTGCGCGGTTCAGTTTGGTTCGTGCGTTTATTTATAAACGACAGAGCAATAACAACCAATATGAGCGCAGGCAGTCCACTGATCAGTAATTCCATGAGGTTGGTCGGAAGATGCGAAGACGAGAATGTGATGGCAAAATGATCGTATGGAACAGAACACCAGAAATTGTAACCTGTTCTGAATGGGGACCCGAAAATATTTGAGTTGTAAACCATTGTTCCGGTTATGACGGCAAGACACGGCAGAAGCAGAAACACGATCGAAGCCAGCGCGCGGCGCGGCGATCTGTACGGCACTGCAAAAATCAGAAATGGCAGAATAACAAAAAAACTGGCAGGCCTGAGCGCTATGCTCAAGCCAATGAGTATGCCCGCGCATGCCCAGGTGATTGGTATATATTGTCGGCGCAGTTTAATGAATAACAGGCATGTAAGGAGCATGAAAGTAGCGCAAGGCACATCGGTCATGATCTGCGCGCCGTAATATCTGAAGGCAGGCAGTAGCGCAATAAAGATTGCGGCACAAAAACCTCCCCAATTACCTGATATCATACTGCCGATCATGAAGGCTGTTAATACTGCTATGACGGCAAGGCATGTGATCGGGAAAATTGCGTTGCCGAGTTCAGGCCCGAACAGGATATAGCCCGGCGCGAGTATGAGCGAAGAAAACCAGGGCTGATAGCGAGGGGGCAGTTGATGGTTATTTACCGCTATCGTATAACTTCCCTGTGATACAAGTCGGTGTGCGGCTACAGCATATTCGACTGAGTCCGGCACTATCTCCAGGTTGGAGGCGTTATATGGAGTGCGGTATAATAAGACAGCCGCAATAGCAGCCATTAACAGAAGTGGTAATAGTTTTCTCATTTCCTTGTTTTTATCTTATCCTTTTGTTGTCTGTCCTCTCCTCTCATCTCATCTACGTTCATCTGCGCTTGTCACGCCGGAGTATGCCGAAGGCGGATTCATCTGCGGTTTCAATTCTTTTCTTTTTCCCCTCCAGACAAACCGTTGCGGAAATTTGCGATGCCGACTTGTCCCCCGAAGCCTCGGCGAAGGGGGATTCGGCAAGCAAATTAACGCAACACTCCCTCTTTTTTCTTCTCCGTGCCTCCGTGTCCTCCGTGGTTATTCTTCTTCTTTTCTTATCTGCGTTCATCGGCGTTCATCGGCGGTTTCAATATTTTCCCCTATTCAAAATGCTTCAAAAGGAAATTGCGATAAAAAGTCACGGAATATAAAGAATAATAAACTGCCGATACATGCTGTCACCAGGCATGCGAGTATCAGAATGTTCAGCGCTTTGTGTATTTTGTCGTCAGTCATTTTTTGTTTTTCACTATTTTACGTGGATAAAGAAACTTTTTCTCTCTTATTTCCTTTTTGTTGATCCTGTTAATCCTGTTGATCTCGTCTAAATCTTCCTCTTTTTCTTATATGTTAATATAGACACTTTATTATTTGAAAATACTTCTGTCAGAAATGCCGGTTTGAATTCTTTAGCTGAAAGAAGAAAATAAACAGCGCGGCCGCTGGATTCATGCCACTTAAGCCATTCATCAAATGTGGTAATTTCTTTTTTCCATGTGACGGATAAATGATTTCTTGTTTCGGATGCCGGAAGAGGAGGATTACTCGTCTCACGCCATGAAAGATATTCAAGGTGCGGCAGATTGCCGACAACCATACTGTCTTCAGGTGTATTGCGGTTCAGCCATACAGCCGCTTCTTCAACATCAGGAAACACACCAACCCGGATTTGATCTTGCCATACCAGCGAGCATGTCATTATGGAGAGAACAGTAAACAGGACGACACATGTTCTACGGTTTTTTATCCAAATGGCTGATATCGGAACAAACCCGCAGAGAATGCTCATAGGGTACACAAGATTTGTGAGCATTCTGCTTGGAGTCAGGGCGGTAAAGAAATCCTGTCCACACGTACTGATAAGTACGCCAGCACGATAGAAATATTCCAGCGCTACGAATGCTGTAAGCGTGCCCGCGAACCATGCGAGAATCAATAATTGATGAGAGTTCCATGAAATTTTCTTCGCGGTGAACATGGCCAGTATGAATAGAGCGACAAACACGGGACTGAGATAGTGAATGGAGAGAACAACAGGTATTACCGGTTCCCTGAACTTAAATACGCTTGCCGCGCCTATCACATTGGGTGAGATTGGATAATGCAGTAGAAATAGCGGCAGACAGACCAGGGAGCCGAGCAGAACCGTACCCAGTATCATAAGACGCAGTTCACGGTTTGCCGTAAATAAAAAACCAAAGCCTAGAAAAACAGCGGCTGCTACGAGCGTGTAATGATGAACCGTCATTATTGCGGCAAGACAGAAAGCGGCTGCTATGATTGCGGTATTTTTTTTATCGGGTTGGGCATGAGCTTTTTCGAGAATTATCATGACAAGCAGACACAGAATAAGCATTCCGGTCATATTGGGCAGACCACCCCAGCGATAGTAATCAAGACTGCCCCACAATGGGAGGAACGCATAGACAGATGCCGAAAAGAGAGCGCATTTTTCTGAATGAAATACCAGGTCTGCAAGAAGGTAAATCATTCCGACGGTCAAAGCGCCGATCAGTGCGATCAGAACATTAAACGCCTGATGAACAGGGCAGTTAGCAATTTTAGCAATAAACGCGATCAGAACATGAGTACCCTGAGGATAAACCACGTTGATCGGCGCAAAGGGGGCCCAGGTAGAAGCAATCGATTGTTCCAGAAGAATCTTTTGGGCCAGGATATTATGAAATCTTGCGTCATTATCACCAAACGATTCGCCGCCCGC
This sequence comes from Verrucomicrobiota bacterium, assembly GCA_042565725.1. Lineage (GTDB taxonomy): Bacteria > Verrucomicrobiota > Kiritimatiellia > UBA8416 > JBHORK01 > JBHORK01. The sequence goes on along the minus strand of JBHORK010000010.1, from coordinate 14,555 downwards.
GATGACCGGAATTACCCGCACTGCCAATGCCAGAACAAGGATTACCAGAACAAGGATATCGGATCGTTTGATTTTGGCGGAGTCCGCCGTGTTGGTTATTTTTACGCGGCGCCATATCATGGTAATAATTCCTGAAACAATCAGAAGGAGGTGCAGTTTAAAATAAAAATCGAAACTGAAATTTGTTACAGCTGTGGCAATAAAACAGAAGGCGGCAGTACCCGCTACGGTGCTTATGAACAGTTCACGGAAAATAGAGCGGATGTTTCTGAATGAAGCAATAAAGGCTAAAATTAAACAAACATAAGGCAGTACCGCATAGCAGTAAGCCAGTATCAAGCGTATCAGTATCATTATGTTCATATTACTTTCAATCCGCCTGAGACGGACAACAATTTAGATCCTGTTAATCTGGTTAATCCTGTCTAAATTTCTTTTTCTTCTCTTTTTCAACGCTAATTATTTAGTTAATTTCTTCCAAATAGAATAACTTTCAAGTGTTATTATTGGTTTAAAATGGGTTCTTATGTATATATCAAGAACATCTGCTCCTTTCGATGACGTCTGATTTGGTTCGAGATCATTAAATTGCGTCAAAATAACGTATTCAACCCCGTTTTGCGCTATCTCCTCTATGATCTCTTTCTGTATTTCCTCAGTGGTTGCCAGTCCGGGATGCAGTTCGTGATACTTTGTCACGCTTTCGCGTTCCGACAGAAAATAAAACATAATGTCATTCATCGGAATGCGATCATGCCTCATGTTTCCTACAAATATTTTGCCTCCTTCCGGGACAACCTCCTGAACCTTTCTGATTATATCTTCATATACCGATTCGTGCGGCCTGAGCCTGATTCCGACGGCACGCTTTAATTTCATTACGTAACATTTCGAATTTAAAATATCTGTCATATACGCAATCTGCTCAGTAAACGGCTTCAAAAATGCAAGCAGTGCCGTAACCGTCATTATAATAGCAATAGTCAATCTGATCCGGCCAATGCCGGCGCCGGTTCCGCGCGTTATCGCTTTATAAGCGTCATCGCTCATCACCGCAAATAATATTATTCCCGGAATAATCGAAGGGAGCAAATGCGAAATGTCCGACCGTACGGTCACATGCGTGAAAAACAACATTTCCGTTACAACCAGCATAAGCAAGCCGATGTTTTTGTGGTCAGTCGCATCGTTGATTCCCCTTTTCATTCCAGGCACAATATGAAAGAGAGCAGAAACAAATGTCAGCGGAACAAAATAGAAAGCCATTGTATGAATACCCGGTAATGGATAAGGAACTGATCGAACTTCAGGAAAAACCTTAAGCGGGAAAATGAGCAAATCATTAATAATTATCTTTGCGGGAACTTTACATATGAAAAACATAAGTACCGGAATTGTTGCCGTAATAAAGCCGCCGATAAGCATAAATGTTGCAAGGTATTTTGCCTTTCGAGGTTTGATAACTGCTTTATCCGGTTGACGCATGGAGAACAGCGCAGCAACAAGCAATTGTCCGGCAATAAAGCACAGCCCCAGGTCGTGTCTGAAAATTGTTGCCAGACCCGCTAGAAAACCCGCAAACAAAATATTCAGGATTTTCCGGTCCGACACAAAACGTATAAAAAACAAACAACTCAAAAGACTACACAACAGCGCAGCGGGAACCGAAGAGCAATAGAAACGGAACGAAGAAAGCCATACAAGAGATAAGATCCATGCGAGTAATGCGCTTTTTCTATTTTGGATTCTGTTCGTGATTGCGTAAACGGCAAATGATATTGCAAGAAGGACAAACACCGTAAAGATTCTGCCAGTGAGAAGTGAAGCAGGAAATATCCTGAAAAGTGCGGCAAGAACATAAAATTGGCCCGGCGCGTAAATGGTCCAGAAATCCCTGTAAGGGATATCGCCGCTCAAAATTCGCATGGCGCCATAAACCGACACACCTTCGTCATAGATATTGATACCTCTGACTGACGCCGCAAACATGTGTGTCAGTGCAATCGCCGAAATAACCGACACCGCAATCCACATCAACGACTTCTTAATCGGAATTTTCATAAGCTTTCAAATCTGTAAATTGCCGCGGAGAGGAGTTGATGTTTGTTGATTCATCAATTGATTATCACTTTGATCTTTTTCTTCAAAGCTTTAAGCGTTTGGCTTTCCAGTGTATTTTTTCCTGCAACCAGCTCATCCAGGCTGCTGACACGAAGAAGAAAATGAGAGTCATAAATAACCGTTCCACTGATATTTAGTTTCCTTATTCCAGAATCCTTAATACTGCCCACACTGGTTACCCTGGTGTTTTTCAGGTTTAATTCCTCCAGGTTTATGGTTCTCAGTACGGCTATATTTCTCACGGGACAATCGCTTAAATTCAGAAAACGTATAGGCAGGGCATGAAGTCCTGCCAAATTTGTTAACTGACGATTTCCTGATAGATCTAATGTGATGCCGTTCTCGGAGTGCTGGATCCTGAACCTGAATCGTTTTTGATCAGGATTTTGTATTTCAAGAACTTTTCTTGCCAGTGACATTTTATCTTCAAAACTTTCAAGGCGGGAACTCTCATTGAGCAACAGGACATCAATGGCAATAATCTGGTTTTGTTTATATAAGATTTTCATGAGATCAGTCAGGTTGTCAATATCCAGAGGAGTACTTCCATTATTCGTTAACTTTTCATATTTATGGGTCGCATCTATTAAAGGTTTATATCGCGCGTCATTTCTCTTTTCCAGAATATCGCGGGCTTCACGAAACTGCTGAAGACCCAATAACAATTCCGTTTTCTTTGATAATACATAAGCATTCCCCGGGTCCAGTTGAAGCGCCACATCGAGATCATTAAGGGCTTCATCGTAATTATATGCACTAATGTTTCTGTTAGCTTTCCCCATAAAAGTCGGGGCGGCGTCTTTGCTGATTTCAACCCGAAGATCTCGTTCCGACCTGTATTGCTCTGCATGTTTTCTCGCTATTCTCTCTTTACCTTTCAGCTGAAAAGTAAATGCCGCAGTAATTGTTACAATAAAGATCAGCGCTACGGCTATAAGGGATGATATTTTCTTGTGTCTCTTGATAAGCAGTAAGACTAGAGTTCCAAAACCCGCATTTTCCGCTTCGGTAGCAAATCCGCTCATATAAGCATGTATTTCTTCCCTGATTTGTTCCACCGACTCGTATCGATTCTCCTTATTGACCGCCATAGCCTTCATGCAAACGGCTTCCAGCCCGGCAGGTATATTCAACTGGGGTTTTCGTTCTCTGGGTGAAACAATTCTGCCTGCCTTTGTGTTTTCTATAACTTCGTCAACCGTATCGCCGCAGGCCGGTATTTCAAGACACAGGATTGCGTATAGAATGGCGCCAAGCGCATATATGTCGCTCGTAGTACTGTTGATATTTATATTTCCTTCGGCCTGTTCAGGAGACATGTATCCCGGAGTGCCTTTAACTGTTCCATCGTGCCGGGTATAGGTCACGTTTTCAGTATAAGGCGCCATGGATTCAGTCATTCGTTCATGCAGATTCTCCTCATTAAGATATCGCGCAAGTCCCCAGTCACTCACAAGAACTTCTCCGAAACCACTGACTTGAATATTGGCAGGTTTAAGATCCAGATGAATTACACCGCGGGAATGAGCGTAAGCGATGGCATCGCATATCTTGAGAAATATTTCCAGTCGCTCAGTCAGGCTGTGTTCTTTCGCGTATTCAGAATCTTTTTTCGATAATTTTTCTATCAGCTCCTTGAGATTCTCACCTTCTATCAGTTTCATGGTAAAAAAGGGATGCCCATTGTCGGTAAAGCCAATATCGTAAACAGGCATGATATTCGGATGGGTCAGCCCGGCGGTTATCACAGCTTCTCTGATGAAACGCCCAACAGCCTGCTCTGACTCACTGTGTATAAGCTGAGCCATGGCAAGTCGGCGGGCGGTCATGTGATCATTAACGATATTAACCGTTTTGGCGCCGCCGCGATTTAATTGTTCCACATACTCATAGCGCTGTTGTTCGGACTGATGACGAAAGAAAGATTCTTCATCTGAATCACTGTGAGCCAAGTCATAGAAAGACTTAAAAGCCTTGTTTTTGGTTTCGTAAGATTTTTCCAGGTTCTTGTCTTTCATTATTACCGGCCTTAAAACACAATAATATACTGTTTTTTATGTAAATAACAACCTTTAGGAATTTGCGCTATCCCGAGCTTTGCGAGACGGGGTCTGGCCTTGACTTTACGAGGGAATCAGGGTGGAAAGTCAACCGGCCTGCCGTGCCAGACCGTAGCCTTGGCGAAGGCTGGACCCCAAGCGAGTACAATTTTTTAGTGTTAAACGACCTGATCATTGCATAAGTTCACAGTGCGGAAGCGGCGCGGTGTCAAGGGTAATGCTGTATAGCATACCGCCTTACCCTTGAGAACACTTGTCCGCCTGTGGAGGAAAGGCGATTACGTGCTGTGGACTCACCCTTCGGGCAAACAAAACAGAATATTCTCTCAAAACCAAGATTACAATTTGTGTTTATTACCTTTTTATTAAACATTCTGTTTTGTTTGTGCAATGTTCAGGCTAAATCACGGGAAGAATACATTCTGCTGCCGCTGCGGCATCACAATACCGCCTGCCTCCATTCTCTCTAAAAATTCTTTGTGCACGGATTTTTTAAGGAACAGACCGGCTATACTGCTCTCGCAGACCAGCGCCCATTTATTATCGCACAGCATTTTTTCGTAAACAGGATTGCCGGTATGAATCAATACAATATCAGTCGGATAATTATCCAGAGCGTTGCTCCAGTTATCACCAAGGTAGAGAAAGTTAAAATAGTCCTTAATAACATCCGTACTGTAAGCGGACCACAGGCGGCCATCGGTGAACACCCTGCATTCAGGATAAAGTTTCCAGATACAGTATTCGGCCCAGTCGAAAAAAACCAGGGCATTCCCGGCAACACCGTTCTCCTGCATAAATAATATTATATCGGACGGATGACGGTCCTGCTGAACTTCGATCTCGAAAGGATTGGTTTTATTAAAATTGAATGTGTACCACGCCGATACTGCAATAAAGAGCGAAAGAAAAGATATAAGCACAGGCTTTGGGATTCTTAGAAATATTTTTCTGAGCGGCTCATCGGCAACAGCCTCAATATGCTGCGGAACAACAAGGCAGGCAGTTATAGCAAAAAGCGGAATGTTTCTGCGCATAAGCAGTCCACACGCAAAAGAGACAATCAAAATGCCCAGCCATGTTATATCTTTCTTTCTCCGCGAACAACACACAGCCAGCAGCGACAGAACGGATAAAGCAACAAAATCCGTATGATCGACAAAATCTTTCAGCGGATGGAAAGGCGCCCATTCGCTCAGGTACGGCCGCATATTACTGCCGGACTCCAGAATAAACGACCATGTCCTCAAGCCATACGGGGTAAAGAAAGACGAGAAAAAGAGAATCAATGAGATAATTGAGGCGGTCCTGGCGCGACCGGTAAAAGAGCGTGTTTTCATCAATTCGAATACAGAATAAAATCCCGTAAGAAGTATTCCGATAAAAAATGCTCCGTGCATATTTGCCCATAAAACACCTGCCAAAGGAGCCAGGACAAGGAGGGTTTTGTATCTATTGGATTTCAGAAGGAAAAGAAATAACGCGTACATTACGTATGTAAAATGATGAGGGCGCGTAGAAAACCCATAACTCATGGTTGAAATAACCAGCAGGAGAAACAAAAAGCGTACACGGCCTGATCGGCACCCGATCTTCATGGACAAGTGGATCAGCAGGATCACGCACAATCCCAGAATAATCTTGAGGGCCAGAAGACCTGTATTGCCCATATATTCGTGGGTAAGATGAAATATATATTCGGCACCCCATTCGTGGTTTATCCATGGATGGTCCGATTGAGTAAAGGAAAACGTATTTGTGCGGTGGAACTCTGGCGACCAGGGTACCGCTTTCACAAATCCTGTATTGCCCCACAAATCAAGGTCAGCCTTGTTATCGGAGAAAGCATGAAGGCAGAAGACAACAATTGCGCATACAGCAAGGACTTTAAGAATCCGGTCATTCATATATTAACCTGATAATATAAGGATTCAGAGACGAACACCAGCGTGGAATTGTTTTACGGCGAAGTATGGGCGATACAGGACTCGAACCTGTGACAACTTGGGTGTAAACCAAGCGCTCTAGCCAACTGAGCTAATCGCCCGTATATTAACCAATGGAGTTGCACAGACTATCGTAAAGAGTAATAACGAGTCAATCGTGAAGATTAGGCTATCGGACAATCAAGTACTCCTGCGCTTTCTCTGTCGGAAATGCAATCATACCCTTATCAACTTCATCCGTCTCAACCATCTTGTCACCATGCCTGACTGTAACCGGGACACTTGTGCGAAGCTGGCAGATATTACCTTTCTCCGATCGAATTGCCGCCCCGGATAACTCCCCATCTTTCCACTGAATATCGACTTCAAACCCGCTGCGTGCGCGAAGACCTTTGACGCTGCCTGTAGCCCACGCTTTCGGCAGCGCGGGCAAAAGATAAATCTCATCACAGTGACTTTGCAAGAGCATCTCGGCAATACCGGCCGTCGCGCCGAAATTGGCATCGATCTGGTAGACACTCTTGGAGTTGAACAGGTTCTTATTGAGGATCGGCATGATATGCTTAACGAGGACATCATGGGCTCGATCGCCGTCTCCCAGGCGGGCCCACAAACACATACTCCAGGCACCAGGCCATGCACCGTGTTTTCCCCTATGGACCAGTGACGTCCGCGCCGCAGCGAACAGCTTCGCCGTATCACGACGATTGATCTGACAACTCGGATACAGTCCGTACAAATGCGACACATGGCTGTGCTTGTCATCGGGATTATCCCAATCCATAAGCCATTCCTGAAGCTGGCCATGCCGACCTATCTTCATGGGTGCAAGACGCGCTCGTGTTTTCTTCAATCTTGCCCGGAATTCTTCGTCGATCCCCAGAAGCTCAGAGGCCGCAATGCAATTCCCGAAAAGATCGCGCAGGATCTGCATATCGATCGTGGGGCCGGAACAAGTGGTGACCCCTTTGCGTCCCACACTAAAGCCGCTTTTGACTCCGCCACCGTGGCTGTGCTCGGGCGAAAGCGACGGCGAAGTAATCAGGTAACCATCCTTGTTTGCGATCAAGAAATCCAGGAAGAACTCGGCCGCCCCCTTGAGGATCGGATACGACTTCTTCAGGTGTTCAGTGTCACCGGTGTAGAGATAGTGTTCCCAAAGGTGTTGACAGAGCCACGCTCCTCCGGCCTGCCACATCCCCCACTGCGCGCCGTCGACCGGTGCAGTGCCGCGCCACAGGTCAGTGTTGTGATGGGCAACCCATCCGCCGGCTTTGTAATGGACCTTTGCCGTTCTCATGCCCGGCTCCTGCAACTCACCGATCATGCGTAACAGCGGCTCGTGGCACTCGCTGAGGTTGCATACCTCCGCCACCCAATAATTCATCTGGATGTTGATGTTGATGGTATACTTGCTGCCCCAGCGCGGCATGACCCTGTCGTTCCAGATGCCCTGCAGGTTCAGCGGCTGCGTACCGGGCCGCGAACCGGAGATCATCAGATAACGGCCATACTGGAAAAGCTGTTCCGCAAGCAACGGATCGGCTATCCCTCTGATGAGTCTCTTAAGTCGTTCATCTGTCGGAATGGTCGCGGCCCCCTTCCCGCCCAAGTCGATAGAGACACGGCCAAAAAGTTCTGAATAGTCGGCAACATGGTTCTTGTAGAGCTGATCCCAGGACTTCTCCTTGATATCGGCAAGATACTTATCAACCTTCGCATCAGGATCCCCGCTGATATCCTGGTAATTCACGTAACTGGTTGCCGCCACATAGAGAAGAGTTACGGCATCGGCGCCCTCAACGGAGATCTTATCGCCACGGGTAACGAGTTTTCCGCCATCAGCCACAACACAGACACGGGCCGCGAACCGTAGTCCCTTGCCTTCCCATGGTGCGATCAAGTGCATCTCCTTGCGCGGCCCTACGTGACCCGAGATCGAGAGCGTATCGTCCGAGCCCGTTTGCGTCGAAGGGTGAGGACTTTTTATCGACAGATCAAACGTGATCCGCCCCGGCTTATCGCACTCAAGACGCATCACAATTGCTTCATCAGGACAGGAAGCAAAGACCTTCCGTGTGAAACGCGCCTCTCCAATGCGGTACGTAACCTCGTTCACTGCGGTTTGCATATTCAATTCACGGTGGTATTCGGATGGCTTGTCGCCCTTCGGGAAATCGAGAAACAGGTCGCCCAGCGGCATATACGCCTGCTGTGATTTGGGGAGACCGAGCATCTTTTGTGCGAGTGCCCGTGCCTCGAGATACTCATTCTGATCGATTGCTTTTCGTGCCTCGGCAAGATACTGGTGCGCGTCCGGATTGTCGTAGCAGTAGGGACCACCGCTCCACAGAGTGTCCTCATTCAGTTGAATCTGCTCCTGCTCAACACCCCCAAACACCATTGCCCCGAGCCTACCGTTACCTATCGGCAGCGCCTCAACCCATGTGCTTGCAGGTTGTGTATACCAAAGCGTCTGGGCCAAATCTCTTTCTTCGCCTACCGCAGCAACCTGTCCTGCGATGGCCATAAAAACGAGAATCAACACAGCGCTCTTTACCCTAACTTCTGCTAGACCACGTACGGCTATCATTGCATCCTCCTCGACAACAGGGTCAGCCCTGCCAGCGACCTCCTGTCAGCCTATTCCCCCAAACGCCCCAGCGCGGATTGGGCCGACTCTTTCTCATTATGAACTACATCGCACCTATTAACACTGCCATTGCCAGGAAGAAACAGCCCAGCAAAATCTTGCTTACCACGACATTCCTCTTGCTCCATTCAATTAAAGTTTCAGTTTTAAGTCCGCGATAGGTCAGGATAAACACGATAACCAAAGGAAGGATGAACATCAGATTGTATAATAAAAGGAGAGGCCATCCTTTTGAGATTGCGGAACCGGATCTAATAACCAGCACAAGCGTCGGAACGTATACCTGACCGGTACAGACGCTTTCCAGGGCCGTAACAATAACACCAACAAATATTCCGCCCGACACAAGACTGCCCGTCCCCAGGCCGGTCCGCATGATCTCATGAATCTTCTTTTTGACATTTTGCGGAAGCTGAAGAGATACATCATCCGGATTGCCCGTCTGTATATATTTGTACGCGTCGCGGAACGAAAGATACGCGAACAGACCCAGTACCGCGATCATCAGGATTTTTACATAAAACTGCAATTTTTCAAAACCCGAGAAAAGATGCAGAACACGTAACAGACCGAATCCTATCGCCGTATAAGTAATAAATGAAGCAAGACAGAATGAAATACCCATTGCCAATAATCCTCTGCCGCGAACTTTTGAGACCGCCAGCAGACTCATGAAAAACACCAATGATCCAATAGCGCATGGATTAATTCCGTCAATCAATCCGGCTGTAACTACGGCCGGAACAGTGAATTTCTTTACCCGATCTTCAACCAGGCCGATACCTCCTTCTGTAACCTGTTTTACCGCAATAGGTTCCGGAGGTGTCCAACCTAGCGCCATACGCTGCGCGGCACACTCGTCAATTCGATTAAACAGTCCTTTTTTGATCTTAGCGAAACCATTGAACACATACTTATAATCCACAATCATGCAAACCGGTTCATTTTTTGTTATGTCGAGTTTTTTCTGATAAGCAACAAGCGTAAAGACATTTGATTCAATGCCGACATCGTACCTGTTGAGCTTATAAAACCCTTCGAATCTTTCATTCAGCTCGGGCATGATCTGGTTCTTAACACGGAGACAATCAGGACAGCCCGGCTCAAAGAAATAATCGATAATAACAGGAGAAATATCATTGGCACCCAACGCTTTATCACTCGCAACTGCCGAAACTGAAATCAGCAGAAGAACAATAATATTAAACAGTCCGGTTTTCATAATTCTTCATACAATATTCGGGAGAATCATTTCACCCGTACAGGTAATTTTATTTCTCCGGCATCTTTGTGGTCTGTTGTAATGATAATGTGTTTTTCGTCAAGATCAGAGAACGGCATGATGTTCCTGATCTCGCAACGATAACCCGCCCTGCCCAATGGCGTTATCTTTATTTCCATTTCCGGTTCCGGCGGCTTTACCTGCAATATCTTAAATGGCGTCTTACTCCTCGATCGTATTGCTATATACCGGGTAACAGGTTTTATATCGCCCTGCGGTTCTTTTAAAAGAACTTCCTGCGGTACAACAAGAATATCACTGGAAACTCTTGCCAATACCGGAACATTGATTCTTTTATAGCCTGATCTGTCGGTAAAGATATAGATATTCCCTCTTGTTATACCAGGAGGAAACGGCGGTACGCTCTTTACCGTTATAGCATGTTTAGTGTTATTGTTTGACTTCTCGTATTCCACCGAAAATTGCTTAACGGTGCTGATGATATTTGTAATATTGAAAGCAAAGTCAGACAGACAAAGAATGTTTATGTTTGTGGTAAGGATGCTGTCGTCCGACACCTGCCCGAAATTGATGTAACGCGGATTAACATCTACCGTCGGTATTACCATGCCGCGCAGTTTGAGTTGATAGTAAGGGCACTTGGGATCGTTTGAGGCAATGTAGAAGCTCTTGTTGAGTTCACCCTTACGTCCAACCAGAGACAAACTAATCATAAATGTTGTGTTTGTTCCGGGCGCGATGGAGTTTGCGCCTATTTTTGCCTTGCCTCCGCAGCACGCGCGGACTCTGCCTATCTTAAGCGGTGCATTACCGCTGTTCCTGATAATAAAAGTGTGTTTGATCGGCTTGTTGTTTTTTACTTTACCAAAATCATATATCAGATCGTCACAGGTAATTTCCGGTGCGGCATGAATAAAAGATATGCCGCAGACCAGCAAAAGAAGTGAAAAAGCTGCTGCATGTTTGAGCAGCTTATGGAAGCTTATACTCATTATATCCTGTATATCCTCTAAAATCCTGCCGTGCCAGGCCGTAGCCTCTTGGCCTACGTAGCCTTGCGCGAAGTTGGCTGGCGAAGGCTGGCTGATCCTGTCCGAAATAACTTTTCTTACTTCTTTTCGCTAATTCGGGCTTTAACCCGTTCCAGGGCTGGTTTAGCAATTGCGCTGATACGTTTCTCTGAACTGCCAACCATAGAATTAAGAAACTCTATATCTTCTTCATCACCCAGATCTCCAACCGTGGCAATAGCAGCCATACGGAGCATAGTGGTTTCGCCAGTCTGCGCAACAATTCGTGCTGAAGGCAGAGCATCGGCATTGTTAAGCATACCACACATACGTAGAGCGGTAATTTTAGACGCCTCCAGGCAGTCGGGATCATTAGCCAGATCAACGGCCGCCTGCTTTATTTTTTCACGATCAAACCCTTTGTAATCCCTTGAAAGTGATTCAAGCCCTATTAGAGCAGTGCCCGCAATAGTTTTATCTTTTTCGGTAACCGCCTGCCAGTACGCGGAATTTATCTCACCGTGTTCCTTATCATCTTCCGGCACTTCTCCCACCGCCCATTTAGCCTGATAATATTCCGCGAAGTATTGAACGCAATAGTCACGCCATACGTCGTCATGTTCATTATCATTATACATCTCAACCAACTTAGAACCAAACCCCTCGGGAAGCTCATCCTGAGCAAGAAGCACGGTCAAAACATCATTCTTAACACCATTAAACGCAAGCATTCTGATATTATCCTGATTCTGAGAGCGGCTATCCAGAAACAGCATCAGGGCCTTGATATCATCACTACTGAGATCCCGCCCCAATTTCCGCATAGCTTTTATGCGAGACTGATAATCGTTTTTTTTGCCAAGCCCTACAATATCCCGTACAGCCCCGGAAATATCTAAGGTTTTAATTTCAGTCAGTATGTCCAACATAACCTTTTCAGGAGAAGCAACAGTTTTCTTCTGTTTAACAACATCGGGGAGATCTGTAGCCTCATGCGGCACAGGCTCAACTGCTTCAGGTTTAACTGGCTCAACTATAGGGCTGGAAGTCTCTTTTTCAGGCTGAGAAGCCTCTTTTGAAGGATCGGCATGTTTGTTCTTTAAAGCAACAACCAGAATGATGAGGCCTGCTCCGCAAAGAACCAAAACTAAAGCTATCTTTTTTATTATAAACTTCTTCATTAAACATACAAAACAGAGGAATTTTTGTACCCCACATCTGCCGAAACTGCCTGGACTATTACATCATTACAAGATGTACAGATCAATCTGACATCAAAATCATTCCATTATCATCGATATTGGCGTTTTCGATAATACGCTCTAGCCCACGCACTGCATGCTTTTTTAGTTTGGCATCTGTACTATCACGAACAAGGTCACCGAAGAATGTATATAGTAAAGAATTCTCACTATTCGTAAGAGCCCTCACAATTCGACGTTTCGCTTCTAGCGATAGACCGTCTTTCCTTACACGCTCTGCGGCGTAAAGCAGTGCAGGACTGTTCATATCGGCCAAGTTTGTTTCTGGGTATGGCACAGGTTTTTTAACTTTTTCTCCAATGATTTGTGCTAGAAGATCATCTACTTTCTTCCTATCCGCATCATTTATGGAATCTGTTTCATATTCACCTTGCGGTTGAATAATCTCGTTTACTGCGGTAAGCATTGCTTTGCAAACATCTGTATCCTTGTCTGAGACAGCCAGATGAGCTAAACCAATCGCCATAGATTTACGCAACTTTCGGATGTCAGCCTTGTTTGCGTCCGTTGCCTTTGCTTCTTGCTGGAATATATTAACCAAGCTGGCAGCAGCCATTTTCCTTTCTTTCGGATCAGCATATTTATCTTTTCCTGAGTGTATCTCCTTAAGAGTTTTGATAGCTTTATCTTGAATATTAACACTTGTTGACTTGCTTTCTTCTTTCTGCTCAAGAATGAATCCCAACTCCTTAGAGTTTACCTCAATATCACCACCAGCCTTTTTGACGCGTTCCTTTAGTTCAAGCAGCCTTTTTTCCAAAATCTTCCGAGGGCCTGTTCGCTTAAGAGACTGAGCCTTTCTCGCCTCACATGCGATCCTCTTAAGACAACCTTTAAGAGCTAAGCGGTACTGTCGCTCAGCCTCAGGCCGAGCATCATCTAGCTTAGAATCTAAAAGATAATCACCGAGTTTTCTGTTCACTGGCCAATACCATCCATCTGGCGACACAAGGTTCAACACTTTAACTCCATAACTCATAAGTTTCTGTCCGTTTCCCTGCGACTTGTAGAAGTCTAAGAGGAAAAGTGCTGCAACGCCGTTAGGACGAATAAAGACTTCGGAAGACGGCCACTCAGCAGTGATACCGGCAAGCATATCCGCTTGGATCTTTTCATTTTCTATTTGAGGATTGTTCTCTAAAATTTCTTCAAGAAAGCGATGGCGAGCATCGCTCTTCCTCTGCCCTTCTGATATTGAATATGCAAACAGTCTTGCGATGTCAGCCGTTCGTACCGGATAATTCAGAATGTGAAGAAGGAAGGGTTCCTGAGATATAGTAGCCTTGCTCGGTTGTTTTAAATAGATACTTGACTCTCCAGACTTATACAACGTCCTGAAATATGCCACGACGCGAGGGTCAAGGCGAACGGAACATATAGGTTGCGAAGGTTCAAACTCCAGAATACTCTCTGCTTGAGGATAATCTTGGATAATCAACTCGGCGAGATGAATAGCATTCTCAGTATCTTTCTCCACTAGCCATTTTCCACAAGCAAGTAACAGCTTGGCGTCTGAAGCCCACCTTGATTTGGTTTCAGCAACACGCGTCAGAGGAACCTTTGTTCTTTCCCACCATCTGAGGGTATCCGATGACACTATGAGTACACCAGCACTTGCTCGCGGGTTCAACGCTCCTGCGAAAAAATCCAAGAGTGGTTCTACGTTTTCTCTATCTGCTAACATGAGAGATCTAATCTCCTGAATCGAAGCGTATGTAAGTCTATGTTCCTCATCTCCTTTACTCATCTGTGTACACAACATAAACATTAGTATTAGACCATAAACCAGCAATCCATGTCGTCTATATTTTAACTGTTTTAGCATCTCATTATACTCCTTCTCTCTTATTGCTCAGAATCCTTTAGGAGGACCAGAGAAAGCCTCCGTCGGTGTCTGGGCACGATAAATTGCAGTCGCTTCACAACCGCTTGATTGCCCCGTTTGATTGTCATCCCATACACACATCACTGGACTCGCATTTGTTATACGCGAGTATTTCTCAAAACAAGTATCCTCGTAGTCTCCCCATGAACCAGATTGGTTAGTATATGCGCTTGGGTCATATATCGTTCCGTTAGCCTCAGCGAATGCATGGTACCACCATCCATCGAGAACGGCATTGGAACCGTCACCAAAGTCCGACTGGAAGTCGGACCAATTATCTGAACCACAAGGATCAAACACATTTGGGTACATCCGTTTCACAAGCCCAAGGGGTCACGTCTCGACATTCGACATTTGCTCCATGCACTCATTAAC
>JBHORK010000109.1:0-7414 GCA_042565725.1 Verrucomicrobiota bacterium | reverse complement strand
TTGAGCTGTAGTAACTACTGCCAACTCGCTGGAACACAGAGACTTGCGTGATCTGGGCTCGCTTTAGTGAAGAAAGCTAAAGCTTATCTTTCTTTATAATAGCATACATACAATTTGTAATTCTTGGTAATAACCTTATTTTCTCGGTAAATATTGCTGTTTAAATATTTTGTTAAAACCTTTAGTTTTCTTCATGCAATAAGTGGGCTAGAGGTTGCTCTTTAGCAGCAACCTGAATTCGTCAATGTTAAATTTGTTCTTTTCAACGATTGCCTGTGCGTTAATCAGTATTTTTTTCTTTTCGTCCGATGAGAGCGTCGCTCCAGTCATGACCGCGATCGGTAGGGTTTCGGAATGATCCCTGATTAACTTGATGATTTCCCAACCTGAAATATAAGGCAGGATCAGGTCTGTAATCGCCATGGCAAAATGATTAGAACTTTCTAATGTGTTCATCAATTGATCAGCGGATTCCAGTACAACGGCTTCCGCTTCCTGTTCTTCTATGAGCTTGGTCATTAGCCTCCGTATCATTACTTCATCATCGATAATCAGTACTTTTTTCTTTACCATATTTGTTACCTCTGTTTTTAATATTAATCGCACATCGCCCGCTTTTCCATAATTTTATCGCCGTAGCGGACGATTGCGGATTATTTAGTTTAAATTAAGCCCAAACTGATTATTCGCTAAGTCGCATGGTTATTGCTTTTAGTAAAACCTCGTTCTTTATCGGTTTCTGGAAACAAGCGTGATTAGAGTCCTGTTCGATAATGTTCTTGATATAGACAGAAGGAGCGTAGCCAGTGCAAAACAAGACCGAAGGCATCTCCCAGTTATTGGTTTCGCACATTCTCATGATTTCTGAGAAAGCTGCCGCTCCGTCCATTACCGGCATCTTCATGTCCATTAATATCACTCGCTGATGAATTTCCCTGAATGATCCTACAGCTTCTGCTCCATTAACCGCTAAATCAATTCTGCAATTCGGCAGGTTAAACTTAATGATCCTCTTGAAAACATCGCGGACCACTCTTTCGTCATCAGCAATCAGTAGCCGTTGATGATCACACGGAATTGGTTCTTTAACGTATTTGAGCCCGATTCCTAATTCATGTTCTGAGTTTTTCATGGCTGAACCTCCTGATCCTGTATGTTATCAGTGATATAGGATGCGTTTATTAATATCAGCAAGAGGTGTGCCAAGTGGAAATGGAGGCAACAGAACGTTGAAATATCATGTTCTGGTGTGTGAATACTGGGTTTTTAGCGTTTCAGGTCTGTTTGGACTTCCAGAGAACGTTACCCGCAAGAGACACCGGTGTCTCCGGGCATGTCTTCTGTCGTTCCATCGTTGGTACGCAGGTTGTATTTGTTAATCAAGCGAATAAGGGCGGTTCTGCTCATTTGGAGATGGCGGGCGGCTTCCGAAACATTGCCGTTGGATTGTGAAAGGGCTATTCGGATTGCTTTTATGGCCCAATCATTTGCGGCACGTTCTTTAGCTTCTTTGAAAGGAAGATGGTCTTTTGTCGAAGCTTCATGTCGAATGTTCGAGGGGAGACTGTTTATGGTAATAACATTCTTTGCGGATTCTTTGTTCTGGCCTATGGCGGCAGCTGTTTGTGCAACGGCGCGTTCCAGAGCATTAGAGAGTTCCCTCGTATTTCCTGGCCATTCCTGGGTTATGAGCTTAGATAGGCATTCCGCGGTTATCTCAATGTTTTGAATGTTGAGCTGAGCCGCAATTCTGTCAAGTAGAGTGCGTGTTATTTGAGGAATGTCTTCGGGGTGCTCGCGAAGCGCCGGCATGTGTATTCGCAGTACGTTCAAACGATAGTAAAGATCCTTTCGGAACGAGTCTTTCTCGATAAGGTCTTCGAGATTTGCGTTTGAAGCAGAGATTATTCTGACGTTAATCTGTTCGTGTTTTTCAGAACCCAGCGGCCATATTTCCTTTTTCTCAATAGCACGCAGAAACTTGGGTTGGAGGGCAATTGGCAGAGAATCTATTTCATCAAGAAACAATACTCCTTCATCAGCAAGAACAAATCGACCCAGTTTTTTTGTATTGGCGCTGGTGAAGGCGCCTTTTTCGTGACCAAATAATTCGCCCTCAACCAGATCACGCGGCAGTGCGCCCAGATTGATGGTAATCATAGGGTAGGCTTTTCTGGACGAAAGGCTGTGAATGGCATGCGCGGCCAGGTCCTTGCCGGTTCCTGTCTCGCCCGTAATGAGAACCGGCGCCTCTGATGCTGATGCCACGTCAATTTCATGATACACTTCACGCATAACTGTGCTTGAACCTACAAGTTCGCCCCGGCCTGCTTTGCGGGCAACTTGTTTCAAGCTCAGGATATCATTGACCTCACGCAGATGGATCAGGAGTTCTTCAGTGTCAAACGGTTTTGTTAGATAAGCTCTGGCCCCGTTTTTCATGGCTTCAACTGCCGAAGGAATGGACCCGTAGCCGGTCATGATAATCACTTCCATGTCCGGCCGCTTTTTTCTTGCCTCTCTGAGAAGCTGTAGACCGTCCATGCCTGGCATACGAACGTCTGTCAGCATCAGGTCAATCTCAGTGATTTTGTCCAGCGCAGCTGAAGCATTCGTGACGGAATCAACATCCCACTTGGCACGGCGCAGTGTTCTTGTGAGTCCGTCACAGAGATTTGCATCATCTTCGACAATAAGTATTTTCATGATTGATCGTACGGCCCCATGCCGTTCACGCAAAGTATGAACAATTCACATCGATTTACAAGGAGATTATTTAAATCCCGTATCTCGTATCTCGTATCATTTCTTGGGAATAAGCTCTTTGAGCTTTGCGTTTTGATTTTTTCCCGTTCCCTTCAGAAAGATCATCATTACAAGCTGGGCGTCAGTTTGTGCGCGGTGCATTCCTTTTGTGGAAAGATCCAGATATTCCGTCAAATATTTCAAAGAATGGCTCTTTAGATCTGGATACCACTTTCGGGTCAGAATGAGCGTATCAAGCGTAACATTCTTCAACGAGGACATATTGGATCTTTTCAATTCTGCCGACAGCATCCTGAGGTCGAACCCCGCATTGTGGGCCAGCAGAACCGATCCTTTGGCAAAATTGGCAAATTCCGGGAATACCTCGGAGAATGTCGGCCGGTTGGCGACCATTTTATCTGATATTCCATGTACCCGCTGTGCATTTGACGGTATGGGGACATTCGGATTGATCAACCAGCTTTTACTGTCCAGGGTTTTGCCGTTCTTGAATTTTACGGCGCCAATTTCGATAATATGATCGGTCTTTGTGCTGAAGCCGGTAGTCTCCAGATCGAACGCAACGAACGTTATATTGGTTATCGGTTTCGCTTCCGATGAAACCTTCGCCTTGGCCAAGGTTTTGTCTACCGCCAAGGCTTCCGCCTCCGCCAAGGCTACGGCGGACAAGACGGCGTATAAAGCAGAAGTTATCCAAAATAGTCGCAGTATTCTTTGCATTTCGTGTCCCGCATCTCGTAATCTCGCTCGCCCTGAAGTGAAGCGTAGCTTCTACTTCACGGGCATCTCGCTTGATAGTGTCGTAAAACCAAATTATGCTGTCAAAAGAAATCTCGTTATGTATTGTATAAGAATTGCAAATAAATATTGTTTGTATGATTTACAAGGAGGAGTGCAAATATGTCCGGAGATATAATCCACGTAGATGCCGATTATCTTGAACAGTTCATGAGGGATGTTTTTATCGGAGTTGGTGTTCCTGAAGATGATGCGTGTGTATGTGCAGATGTTTTGATCACATCTGACAAACGCGGTATTGACTCGCACGGTATTAACAGATGTAAACCCATCTATTATGACCGTATTAAAGCAGGGACTCTTAATCCGGTGACGAATTTTGAAATTGTGCGAGAGAAAAAAGCAACTGCGGTAGTTGACGGTCATAATGGGATGGGGCACGCAATTGCCAGGAAATGTATGCAGATGGCAATCGATAAAGCTCGCGAATTTGGGATTGGAATGGTAACGGCGAGAAATTCAACTCATTATGGCTTTGCCGGTTATTACCCCCTGATGGCGATAGAGGAGGGAATGATCGGTATGACAGGAACAAATGCGAGGCCTTCCATTGCACCGACCTTCGGCGTGGAAAATATGCTGGGCACGAATCCGCTAACATTCGGGATGCCGACTGATGAAGCGTTCCCTTTTGTGCTTGATTGCGCAACTTCGGTGTCACAGCGCGGAAAAGTTGAGTTTTATGACAGAGAGGGAAAAGAGATTCCCGACGGTTGGGTTATTGACAGGGAAGGGAAGGCAAGAACAGATACACATCAGATCCTTGGTGATCTTGTGAAAGGAACATGTTCTTTTGTTCCGCTTGGAGGAGCAGGTGAAGAAACAGCAGGTTATAAAGGTTATGGGTATGCGACAGTTGTGGAAATTCTTTCGTCAGCGCTTCAGGCCGGAAATTTCATGAAAGCGCTTGCAGGTGTAAAGGATGGAAAGAAAGTTCCTATCGAACTGGGCCATTTCTTTATAGCTATGGATGTAGAAGCTTCTATAGATCTTGATTCTTTTAAGAAGACTACGGGGGATATTCTTCGCCAGTTAAGGGCATCTGACAAAGCGCCGGGACAGGAACGAATATATACTGCGGGTGAGAAAGAGTATATTGCCTGGCAGGAGAGGAAAAAAGGAGGTATTCCTCTTCCTGAAGGCGTTAAGAAAGACATGATAGCTATGCGTGATGAATTGGGTCTTACACAGTACAAGTTTCCGTGGGAATAGGAGAGAGAGGAGTCAGAATTCAGGAGTCAGAATTCAGGAGGAATCAATACAATATCGAACATAGTGATACGAAATACGGTAAGAAGTAGAGAGTAGCAAGTAGAGAGACGGAGGGGAGAATGACGCGGGGAGATGGCGAAGCGGCGACACGGGGATGGGAGAGAAGAACAGAGGCCCGCCCTGCTTTGTCTGATCCCAAGCGAGCGCGAGATACGTGGCGAGATGCGGGATATGAATCCCTTGGAAAAATATTGTGGGGTTGTAACAGGTAAGATAGACTAGGTAATTATGGCTATACGAACAGGAATAGGTTTTGACAGTCATCGCTTTGCGGAAGGCCGACGCCTCGTGCTTGGCGGTGTTGAGATCGAGCACAAGCTGGGGCTGGATGGGCATTCTGATGCTGATGCGCTGTGTCATGCGATTACGGATGCGCTTTTAGGAGCAGTGGCCGATGGGGATATCGGCACACATTTCCCTGATACTGATCCCGTATGGAAAAACGCC
The DNA here is from genome assembly GCA_042565725.1 of Verrucomicrobiota bacterium. Classification (GTDB taxonomy): domain Bacteria; phylum Verrucomicrobiota; class Kiritimatiellia; order UBA8416; family JBHORK01; genus JBHORK01. Next base: position 2,131 of record JBHORK010000109.1, on the reverse strand, counting down.
AGGAGTCTTGATTTGCTTGAGAAAACAGCGGAGCGGGTTAATGCTAAAAGTGCACGGGTTATTAATGTGGATGCCACTGTTATTGTGGAGGCTCCACGGATTGCGCCGTATATCCATGATATGCGTGTGAATATTGCGGCGGCGCTGGGCGTAGCGGAAGATTGTGTTTCTGTTAAAGCAACTACGGCAGAAAAGATGGGCGCGCTTGGTCGTGGGGAAGGAATTGCGGCTATGGCAGTAGCGACTGTGGAAATGGAGGGATAGGTGTCAGGTTTCAGGGTAAGAAGAGAATATCCAACAGCCAACAAGGAATGTCCAAATAGGAAGGGAAGGTCCGACCGTCCCGACGTAAGGTCGGGACACAACACTAGATTAAACGGATGGAAGCAGATAAAAGAGAGATTGGAGATTTGAGGGAAAGTAAAGAATGCCGCAACCGTTAAACGAACAGGAAACTTTGAAATCGAAATACGAGATACGCTTCACTCTTCACGAGATACGCAACTAATGAAAATTTACAACACATTAACCAGGAAACTTGAGGAATTTGCGTCTGTAGACAGTAAGCATGTGCGTATGTATACGTGCGGTCCTACGGTTTATGATTACGCGCACATAGGTAACTATCGTGCGTATGTTTTTGAAGATCTGCTGAGAAAGTATCTCAAATATATCGGTTATACTGTAACGCAGGTAATGAACCTGACGGATGTGGATGATAAGACAATCAGGGGCGCCGGAAATGCCGGGATTACGCTTGGCGAGTACACGGAAAAGTACAAGAAAGCGTTTTTCGGGGACTTGAAGACGCTGAATATAGAGCCGGCAGAGCACTATCCGGCTGCCACGGATCACGTTCCGGAAATGATCGAAATTATTAAGAAACTTTTTGATAGGGGTTACGCTTATCAGTCAGATGATCGCTCGGTTTATTTCAGCATAGCCAAGTTCGATGGCTATGGGAAACTTGCGCACCTGGATATGTCCGGGCTTCGGTCGGGTGCGCGCGTGGCACAGGATGAGTACGACAAAGAAAATGCTGCGGATTTTGCCTTATGGAAAGCATGGAGCGCGGATGATGGGGATGTGGCATGGGATTCGCCTTGGGGCAAGGGGCGTCCCGGCTGGCATATTGAGTGTTCGGCAATGAGCACAAAATATCTGGGAGATACTTTCGATATTCATACCGGTGGAGTGGATAATATTTTCCCGCACCACGAGGACGAAATAGCGCAAAGTGAAGGAGCAACAGGTAAACAGTTTGTGAAGTATTGGATGCATTGCGCGCATTTGGTGGTTGACGGCAGGAAGATGTCCAAGTCTCTTGGCAACTTTTACACTCTCCGTGATCTGTTAGAACGCGGGTATAACGGCAGAGAAATACGTTATGTTCTTATTGCGGCACAATATCGTCAGTCTCTGAATTTTACGTTTGAAGCTTTAAACGCGGCGCGTGCTTCACTCGCAAGACTGGATGAGTTTTCTGAAAGACTCAGGTTGCAGGTTGCAGGTTGCAGGAATCAGGAATCAGTGGATGAGTGTTCCGCGTTGGAGCTTCCCGAGTGGTGCGATAAGGCGCGCATGAGATTTAATGAAGCGTTGGATGATGATTTGAATGTTTCAGAGGCATTAGCGGCGATTTTCGACATGGTCCATCAGGGTAACAAGGCTATGGATTTAGATGGATTAACTTCAGGAACAGCGAGCCGTGTTCTTGAGCTGTTGTCCGACTTCGATAGGGTGCTTGGAGTTTTTGAGAGAGAGCATAAAGAAATTGATGAGACAATTCTTCAGCTTGTTGATGAAAGGAATAAAGCGAGGGCGGCCGGTAATTGGGATGAAGCCGATAGAATTAGAGGCCAAATTCTGGAGATGGGCTGGGAGATTAAAGATACGCCGGATGGGGCGAAGGTGAGAAGAAAGTGAGAATAGTTAACGATTATTGGTTCACAGGGATGAAACGGCGAAATAGAGAAGAGTTGCCCGCCCGTCCCTCGCAGGCTCGGGACTAGATTAAACGGATGAGAACGGATAAGAAAGAAATTTGAAATTAAAAATTAGGGAAAAGAAGGCGTGTATAATGACGCAACCGATCGACGATAGCCGATTCCATCTGCGCAACCGTTCAACG
>JBHORK010000108.1:0-7474 GCA_042565725.1 Verrucomicrobiota bacterium | reverse complement strand
GTGACAAACGACATTTCAATATCAAGCTGATAATGCTCGCCCGGCGAGCGATCTGCTCGGGCATCTTCATCTCTGAAGCAGGACGCTATTTGAAAGTATTTATCAAAACCCGCGACCATAAACAACTGCTTGAATTGCTGAGGCGACTGAGGCAACGCATAAAACTTTCCCGGATGAACTCTACTGGGCACAAGGTAATCCCTGGCACCTTCCGGCGAACTGCTGGTAAGAATCGGTGTCTGAAATTCATTAAACCCATGTTTACCAATCATCAACCGACGAACCTCCGCAATAACATTCGATCTCAGCAGGATGTTCTTCTGCATACGTTCCCTTCGGAGATCCAGAAAACGGTAACGGAGTCTTAATTCTTCCGGCCCTTCGTCATCACCCGCAAGATATAAAGGCATGTTTCCGGCAGCGCTTTCCACTTTAAGGTCTTTAACCTCCAATTCTACCTCACCCGTGGGCAGTTTGGAGTTTATGGTATCTTCCGACCTCATAGCGACATCGCCGGTTACGGTAATGACACTTTCAGGTTTAAGTTTCTGGCATATATCAAAAAACTCACTGTCCGGCTGAACCACTACCTGGGTAATCCCATAATGATCGCGCAGATCGATAAACAGCAGACTCCCGTGATCGCGCTTACGGAAAACCCATCCCGACAGACGGGCAGAGGAAGACACATGCTTTGAACGTAATTCACCACATGTATGAGTTCTATAAGGATGCATAATAGAGGGTACAGTACAGGTTACAGGTTACAAGTTACAAGTCAGAAGTTGCAGATTACATAGCTTTATTCCACTATTGTTACTTTGGTCCCTTCACGAACCAGCGCGAACAGTTCTTCTACATCGTTGTTCTTCAGTCTTATACAGCCCGCGCTTAGGGATTTCCCCACCGTACTGCTATCCCATGTCCCGTGGATCCCATAACCTCGAGCGTCCGGGGTCTCGCCTGTCGCTCGCAAACTCATCCAGCGTGTGCCGAGTATATTGTCTCCCTTAGGGTCTCCCGTATAATCTATCACACTGCCATCTCCACGCCACCAGGGTGGTTCAGGAATCTTTTCCTTTATTATAAATGTTCCCGTGGGAGTCTTTCCGAACTCACCTGTTCCAACGCGATATTTTTTAAAAAACTCATCATTCAAACATACAACCATCTCGTTATCTGATTTGTCTACGGTGATAGTAAACTTTCCCTTAAGCACTCTGAACACATCGCCGGTTTTGATAAGATCAGGATTCTTCAGTTTATTGCTTTTCTGGATGAGCTCCACTGTAGTGCCGTACCGCCTGGCAATCTTCTGCAGTAAATCCCTCGGCTTAACGATGTATTCCACTTTTTCCGGCATCATCATGGGCGAAAAAACCAACTTAATGTTAATATCACCTATATTCCGCTCTACCTCCGCCCTGATTCCTGCATCTTCATTTTTTTTCAAAATCTCAAGATATATACTCCTCGCATTTGCGAGCGATCCTTTATTTTTCAGGTTTTTGGCCTGCGCCAACATTCTTTTGATATCAAAGGGCGAATCAATAGACCCTTTTTTATCCAATGTAACAGCAGTAACTTCTTTTTCGGAAGGTTTTTCAGGGAAGATCTTCTTATCCTCGCGCCTGTAACGCTGCACACAGATCAGGGCGACAATCACGAGTAATATGAGTAGAAACCATGGCTTGCGGTTCGGTCTCCTGAAATCGTCAAAATCCGTAATTTTCATACCTAATCAAACTTCAGGGAAAACCGATTTACATTATGAAACACAATACAGGAAATTAAATCTCTTGGGCCTCTACTGCGCCGATAAGACCGTCATCTTCTATCCAGGTGCCATTCATTGCTCCTGCATATATTGTTCCAATAATCTGAACGCCTAGGCCGCCTGATGTTCCACGCACATCAAATTGGAAAGAATTTATCCCAACACCCACAAGAACCGTATTATTAGTATCGGTGGCTTCGGGAATCTGTGCTATCTCCACTATGGTTCCTGAATATTTATCACCATAATTATCAGTAAATTCAACAGTGCCTCCAACCTGATTAACAACAAAAGTATAAATCGCATAAGTACTGCCGCTATTAGTCAATGACAAATATCTGAAAACAATTTCGCCTCCGGCGGGATCGGAATAAACCCCACTGACATTCTCAGAAGTTGTCACTCCCAAATCCGCATCAGATCCACCTACCCAACCGCTATCTTCACAACCTGCTACCAGAAAAAACATACCAACTGCCACAATAAAAACAAATATACCTTTAATAATTATTTTCATCAAAACCTCCATGATTATTCTTCAGTTAAACCTTAATTTTTCTATAGCCATACCAACTAATAAGTATGGGTAAAGCTATGGGTGTAATTATTATCAACAGCATCAGGAAGCGTATAAGTATTCGTCGAATCCCCTATTATCGCGTATACATGCCCAGCCTGAACATCAACAACATTCTTATAAACAACATTAACCTTATAGTCACCATGTGGCGCATATCTCAAGTTCCAATACATCTCCTCACTGGCACGAGAATAGTATCTGGCACGATCTGGATCATGTGTTTGGACCAGAACGCCGCCGTCCCTCGTAGAAGTATAGGGATCGTCAGTCTTATCGTCCCACCATCCAAGTTTGTATGAATCCCCACTCGGACTTGTAACTTGAAGATCCAACTCATCATAGTAATCAGCTGTATTATTTTCATCCCAGGTAAGAAGAAATGTTAGTCTCAATATAGCCCCAGTTCCTGATGAGCCACCGCTAAAAATATTCGTCCCGCTTGATGCGGCCGGATCAGAACTGGTATGATCAGCATCATACACCGAGTTATCTTCACAGCCAGCCATGTATGCGACAAATAGCGGAATCGATACGCACAATAATGCCGACAATAAAAATTTCTTCATGATAAACCTCTTTTTTATTAATGCATATTCATTGATATTTTTTCAACCAAAATTCGATATAATTGGGTAAACGTTAGCAAAACCCAATATATATTGCAAGATGTTTATAACCCCTTTTGTGGTTTTGAAAGATCAGGCATGATCATCAAGAAACCGGTAAAGAGTAGCCCTTGAAACGCCAAGCAATTCCGCGGCTTTTCCTCTATTATTGCCTGTTTCCTTCAAAGCACGGCGGACAGATACTGTGTCCAGCTTTCTTTTACGGCGGCGTTTAATATATTTTTCCAGGCCAGGCACCGCGGGCGGCAAATGTTCAGGCCGAATAGAACCCTTTCTGCATTTAACAAGAGCAAACTGAAGCCAGTTCTGCAGTTCGCGCACATTGCCCGGCCAGTGATGAGACATCATTATATCCAGTGTCTCCTGTGATATTGTTATGTTTTTCCTGCCAAGATCTTTCAAAATACGATTAAGAGTATATTCAACAAGCAAGGGAATATCGTTACGCCTGTCTCTAAGCGGAGGGAGCACCATCGGCACTACACTCAACCTGTAATAAAGATCTTCCCGGAACCTGCCGTCAGCTATTTCTTCGGCAATATTCTTATTGGTCGCGCTGATGACACGAACATTGACTTTCACGGTTTTCTCACTGCCAACCCTCTCGAACCTTCCTTCCTGCAGGACTCTCAGAAGCTTTACCTGCATAGTGGGAGAAATATCACCAATCTCATCAAGAAAAATTGTCCCGCCATCAGCCAGTTCGAACCTTCCTTTTTTGTCCCTGACCGCTCCGGTAAAAGCTCCTTTAACATGTCCAAACAATTCGCTTTCCAGCAACGACTCGGGAAGCGCTCCGCAATTTACCGGAACAAACTGCTTACTGCCGCGCGTTCCTTCATTATGTATTGCCGCGGCAACGAGTTCTTTGCCCGTGCCGCTTTCGCCCTGAATAAGCACAGGTACATTGCTGTCAGCTAATTCACCAATCAAATCATATATTTCCTGCATCTTGCGATCACGGCCGATAATTCCTGAATAACTATTGATTTCACCAACCCGCTGTGCCAACCGACGCTCACGTGTCGTATCCCGGAACGAAGCCAGAATGCCAGCCTCATGCCCTTTATCGCTGGTCATTCTTCGGATAGTCATATTAAGAAATCGTTTTTCACCACTCTTGGTTACTATATCAAGTTCCTGAACAATCATGTCGTCATCGACAGGAACAGCATTATCGCAGAAATGACATTTTCCTCCGCAGAAATTACCGGGGAACACGTCGTGACAGTCATGATTTATAACGTCTTCACGTCGGTACCCTGTTATTTCCTCCGCCGCCCTGTTAAAATAGAATATGCGTCGTTTCATGTCATGCGCGATAACTCCGTCTGATATATTATTAAGAATCAAGATCGCATTGCGTTTTGATTCCACAAGCGCCGCAAGGTATCCTCTCTCAAAGAAATCATCCACAAGCCGCTTGATTTCATCTCTTAACTGTCGGAAAGCTGCAAGTATCTTTTCTTCTTTCCCGTCAACTCCCGCCGTTGGGTCGGGAAGGTTCCAGTTTACCCGCTCAGGATTTCCCGGCAAAATCGGACAAGTGCGAGCCGCCTGATCGCATAAAGAAATAACAACATCAAAATCAAGCGTCTTTAAATCATTCAGCGACTTGGATTTTTGACTGGAAATATCCACTCCGGCTTCAGACATAACCTTAATTGCCAGGGGATGCACATGAGTGGCCTCGGTACCAGCGCTTGTGACAGTAATGTTTTTCATTCGGCGCGCTTTAGCAAAGCCTTCCGCCATCTGGCTCCGACAGGAATTGCTGGAACACAGAAACAGTATTTTCATCTTCTCATTCATCGTGCGTATTTAGTATTGCGTGAAACGTATCTCGCATCAACCATCAACCATCAACCATCAACCATCAACCATCAACCATTAACCATCAACCATCAACCATTCTTCTCTATATTCCCGCGCCAAAATCATCCCAGGGGCCGTTCGCGGTTTTCCATGTTCCATCAGTTTCTCTTATTAAAGGTCTCGGCTGTTGGTTAGATACCTTTGAATCAGGCGGCACCGAATGAGTCAACCACACATTACCGCCTATTACCGAATTGGCACCTATGCTTACATTTCCAAGTATAGTGGCTTCAGCATATATGACTACATTGTCCCCCACATCAGGATGCCGCTTAATGCCTTTCACCGGATTGCCTTGTTCATCTTTCTCAAAACTTACCGCGCCGAGAGTAACTCCCTGATAAAGTTTTACATTTTCTCCAATTACAGAAGTTTCTCCTATTACCACTCCAGTCCCATGGTCTATGAAGAATCCGGCTCCGATATCCGCGCCAGGGTGAATGTCAATACCCGTCCGGGAATGTGCATACTCCGACATAATTCTCGGGATAAGCGGCACGTCTTTTTCATACAGTAAGTGGGCTATTCTGTGAACGATGATAGCGTAAAGGCCAGGATAACTCATAACTATTTCCATTGTAGATCTGGCCGCCGGATCACCCTCATAAGCAGCCACAATATCCCGCTGGAGAATCTTCTGAATAACTGAAAGAGACTTTACAAGATACAGCACTGCATCATGAGCTTTTTGATCACAGTCATCGCAGTCTTCGCATTTATCCACAGTGCATTGGTATTTGAAAGCTCTTACCGCCTGCTCTTTTAATGACAACGTCACAGACTTCAGCTTTTGTTGCAGATACTTGTTCAGTTCTTTTTCCGCAACAGGCTCATGACCATGACAGCCGGGAAAGAGTATTGCCACCAGGTCTTCAAGCACTTCGTGTGCCGCCTGCTGACCCGCAAGATTAATACCTTTCTCCGTATTAGCGCCCATCGGACACGCCCAGCATTTAGCAAGACCACCGATAGTTTCCAACACTAAATTGTTTGCCCAGTCACGCTCAGACATAATTTTCTCCTTTTTTGAAAGCCCTTTTTTCTGGATATTTAGACAGGATTAACTGGATTTACATGATCACAAAGAAAAACATAACCCCTTTTCAATAATGCGGTTCCAACGCATGATTGACAGTCCTTCATCCTATTGATCCTGTCTGAAAACTCTTCATTATTTTTATTATTAATCTTATCGTGTTATTCGAACAAGAACGCGGTCAGCGCCCAGGTTGCATAATCCCAGTGATACCAGAAATCTACTGATCACTCCCTCAGGAATACTGACTAAATCCTGGATTTTTATATTTTCCTTAAAGCAGAGTTCAACAAAATCCCTGAGCGTAAAAAGATGAATATTAGGAGTGTCATACCACTCAAACGGTAATGAAGCGTCCTTTGGCATTTTACCTGAAAACCCGATGCGCAGTCGGTGATGCAATCTTCCAATATTAGGGAAAGACACAATTCCTTCTTTGGCAACACGAAGCATTTCGTTCAGCACAAATCTTGGCTTCCTGACTATCTGCAGCGTTTCACTGAGTATCGCGTAGTCATACGTATTGTCAGGGATCATTGCCAGCCCCGCGTCAATGTCGCCCTGGAAAATATCATGCCCTTTATCAATAACCTCAATAACATGATTTACGTCAATATCAACACCTATACCGGAAATGTTCCGCTCCTTTACAAGCATGGTTAAGAGATCACCCGCCCCACACCCGAGGTCAAGAACAGTTTTACCCGGCTTAATAATATTCGAGATAATTTCAAACTCCCGCCCCCTATCTCCTGACTCCCCGCCTATGGCGGGGCAAGCCTGAATTTTATCCCGCCTTCGGCGGGACCTGACTACTGACTCCTTTTCCCTGTTCTCCACCCACGGCAGAAAAGCGTTTATAATGTCTGGCAAATGCTCAATATCCAGAAGAAACGCGTCGTGGCCATAAGGAGCCTCAAGCGTACAACATGAAACCTGTTTGTTCGTTCGAAGCAATGCATTTGCAATCTCCACTGACTGTTCCGGAGGGAAAAGCCAATCCGAGCTGAGAGCGATCACCAGGAATTTCGATCTGACATTCTTAAAGGCTTCTTCCAGACTGCCATATTCTTTAACCAGGTCATAGGAATCCATCGCCTGAGTTATAGTGAGATATGAATTCGCGTCAAACCTGTCCACAAGTTTCTTGCCCTGATGATCCAGATAACTCTCTACCTGAAAACGATAACGGCGGTTGGTTTCTCCCTCATCACCGATTTTTTCCCTGCCGAATCTCTCCTGCATGATTTCGGGAGAAAGATATGTTATATGTCCTATTTTTCGCGCGTGCGACAGTCCCCAACTGGGTTTCTTTTCACGTTCATAATAGTCACCCCCCGCCCAGTTCGGATCAGAGAGGATCGCATCCCGCGCCACCAGATCGAAAGCCAGCGCCTGCGCAGACAGGGAAGCGCCGGCGGCTATGCATATACATCTCTCCACAAACTCCGGATAACGGATACCCCATTCAATTACCTGCATTCCACCGAAAGAACCGCCAATAACCCCGGCCAGCTTCTTGACTCCTAGATGTTCCAAAAGCAGTTTTTGAGCATGAACAATATCGGTTACCACTACCT
>JBHORK010000107.1:0-7510 GCA_042565725.1 Verrucomicrobiota bacterium | reverse complement strand
ATTGCTGTTTAAATATTTTGTTAAAACCTTTAGTTTTCTTCATGCAATAAGTGGGGTTAGCCTGACCTCTGGAGAATCCTGTTGTGAAAATGTTGATAGCAGATGATGACCTTGACCTGACTGAAATGCTGAAAATATTTCTTTCGGACTGCGGCAAGGAAGTCGTTGTCGTACATGATGGGCGCAAGGCATTGGAACTGTTTGAATCCCCGGAAGCTCCTCGTCTAGCGCTTCTGGACTGGAACATGCCGGAGCTTAACGGTCTTGAACTCTGCAAGATACTTCGTGATAAAGACAAAGAAAAATCACAACATACTTACATCATCATGCTGACCGGAAATTGTAACGAAGATGATGTGATTGCAGGTCTCGAGGCAGGGGCCGATGATTTCATGGCAAAACCCTTCAACCTCGAAGAATTGAAACAGCGCATTGAAATCGGCGCAAGGCTGATAGAATACGAGACAAAACTCTCCGAAAAGAATAAATTACTGGAAAAAGAAATCCATGAACGCAAACTGCTGGAAGAAGAACAAATCAAACTGGAGCGCAGTCTTGCAGAAGCGAGAAGGCTGGAATCAATCGGCACGTTAGCTGCCGGAATAGCACACGAAATTAATACGCCAATCCAGTTCGTCAGCGACAATGTTCAGTTTCTCTCTAATTCAGCAAATGACTTAACAGCTGCCCTTAAAGCGAATGATGCCCAAACAGAAGAAAAGGCAATTGACCTGCCTTTTCTTACGGAGGAAATTCCCAAGGCGACAGAGCAAACCCTGGAGGGACTGAAACGCGTTACAGAAATCGTCAGCGCAATGAAAAGCTTCTCGCGTACCGATGATTTAAGCGTAAAAAGTCCTACAGACATCAACAAGGCAATAGAAGACACCGTAACTGTATCAAGCCACGAATGGAAAGATGTAGCGGAGATAAAAATGGACCTCGATCCATCACTTCCGATGGTTTCCTGCTTCGCTGGTGAACTTAAACAGGTACTTATCAACCTGATAACAAATGCCGCTAAAGCCATTGCCGATACGAAGACTTTCTCAAAGGGAACAATTACTATTTCCTCTACGCATGATGATAATCAGGTCATGATTAAAGTTAGTGATACCGGCCCGGGAATACCGGAAGAGATACGAGATAAAATTTTCGACCCGTTTTTTACAACCCGGAAAATAGGCGAAGGAATTGGACAGGGTCTTTCTTACGCATATTCCTCCATTACCAACAGGCATGAGGGGAAATTGACTTTTGAGACAGAAACGGGAAAAGGAACAACATTCGTTATACAGTTACCTCTGAATTAAACAGGAGTAAGAATGAAAAAAAGCAATAAAGCCTCACTGTCATCATACGGCGCGAGAATTCAGTTCGAGATCGCCATAGTCCTCATATCGATACTGCCGCTATTAACCTTGGGATATTTGGTATATAGCGGAACACTGATAGACAAAAGCGGCGGGAGGTTCACATTCTTGATCGCACCAATACTGCTAGTCTTAGTTGCTTTAGGATATGTTCTCCTTTCGAAATACCCGTCAACCATCATCAAACTCCGAAACCTCCTGGAAAACATGGTTGAAAAAGAAATTCCGATAAAAGTAGAATTGTCACAATCTGAGAATGACATTCGTACTATTGAAAAATACATGAATGTCATTATTGGTCAGCTTAAAGAGCGAATCAATACAATGGAACAGGAAAAAGGTCAACTTGAGAAACAACTGACTCAAGCCCAAAAGCTCAAATCCGTGGACACACTGGCATCCGGAATAGCACATGAAATCAATACTCCCATACAATTTGTCGGCGATAACGCTCGATTTTTATCGGACGCTATCAATGACCTCATGAAACTGGTCAATATATATGAAAAAAACCTTTCTAATATTAATTCAAAAAACTACGAGGATATCATTGAAAATGCGAGAAAGGCGGAGAATGAAATAGACCTGCAATTTCTTAAAGATGAAATCCCAAAAGCAATAAGTCAGTCACGCGAAGGGCTGTCACGCGTCACAGAAATTGTTCACGCGATGAAAGACTTTTCGTACATGGGAAACACTGACGAAAAAACACCCACAGACATAAACATGGCTATCGAAAGCACTATTACCGTAGCCCGAAGTGAATGGAAATATGTTGCCGACATAAAAACTGATCTTTCGCCCAATTTACCATTAGTTCCCTGCTATCCGGGCGAAATCAAACAGGTGTTGATCAATTTAATTATAAACGCGGCTAACGCCATCTCGACGGCAATAGGAGACTCATCCGACAATAAAGGGACCATTACCATAACATCATATCTCAATAATGGTTCTGTGGAAATTTCAATGTCAGATACCGGCATGGGAATTCCGAAGAAAATACACGATAAAATCTTTGACCCGTTTTTTACAACAAAAGAAATCGGCGCAGGTACAGGGCAAGGATTGGCAATATCGCATGCTTCAATCGTAAACAGGCACGGCGGCACACTAACATTTGAAACAGAAGAAGGCAAAGGCGCAACCTTCAAGATCGTTCTGCCATTGAAAGAGTAATGAGCATTTTACACTGTAAGCTTTTTGTGGAACAAACATTTTTTTAACCACCGTAGCCAAGAAAGCTAAAGTCTGATTTTAGTGTTTGATTTATAATGTTATTATTGCATGATTCAATAAAGCAAACGGTCTTAATAATTAAGGTGTTTTTGATTCAGCAAATAACAACAGCTACAACACAACGGAGACCATAAATGCAGCATGAGCAGGATAATTCGCAAGCCCAAATACCTTCTATTCTCTTCGTTGATGATGAATCACGAATTCTCGACGCGCTCAGGCGAATGCTAAGGTCGCAGAAGAATAAATGGGACATAAAGTTTACAACAAGCGGCCGAGAAGCCCTGGAGCTAATGGCACGGCAGCCGTTCAAAGTGGTGATTTCCGACATGAAAATGCCGGAAATGGACGGCGGCGAACTCCTGGACAGGATCAGGCAACTGTATCCTGAAACAATACGTTTTATTCTGTCCGGTCATGCAGACAAGGAAATGATTCTTAGAACTATTGGACCCACACACCGCTTTTTCACTAAACCCTGCGATTCCGGATTTCTTATTAAAGAAATATCCAAAGCTATTGCCACCTGCAACACGATGAACGCACACAAAGATATTCAAGCCGTTGTATCCGGAACACTATTTCTTCCCGCCATGCCGGAACTGTACGCAGAACTGAAGTCCGAACTTGAAAAACCCGATATGTCTATAAAAAGAATAGCGGAGATCATCAGTCATGATGTAGCCATGACCGCCGAAATTCTTCACTTGGTCAATTCATCCTTTTTCGGACCCTACCAGGATGAGAATAATGTATTCGAAGCTTTGAAATATCTCGGCGCAGAAACTGTCAAAGGAATTATTCTGTCAACAGGTGTACTTCAAACACTCCCTGAAGCTACGTTGAAGCAATTTGATCTGCGTGAACTGCAAAAACACAGCATACACACAGGTGATTTGTGCGGCATGATTGTAAAAGATGTTATGCCCGGCAATACCCAAATGATAGATCGCGCGATAACGGCAGGACTACTGCATGATATCGGCAAACTCATTTTAGTCACAAACGTGTCCGAATCTTACACGGCCATATATCAAAAATACAAACAGGGCGCATTACCCCTGCATGCCGTGGAAGAAAACACGCTCTCAACAACACACGCTGAGGTCGGAGGTTATCTGGCGGCATTATGGGGTTCACCACAATCAATATCAGACGCAATTTCATGCCATCATCAACCTTCAACCTCACTCAATGAATCATTCAGTATTTTAACTGCCGTTCATATTGCAAACATACTGACGCATGAATGTTCAAATCGTTCGAACGAAAAATATCCCTTAGAATTTGACAGCCAATATCTGAAAAAAACAAAGACAGGAAACCGTCTGGAGGGATGGCGAGAGATAGCGAGAAATATCATAACCTGAACAACCCGGTTATTGTACAAGACTTCAGGTATACAGATCAAAAGAAACATCCGATGACAAAACAAAAAGACAACACATTCAACATTTTAATTATTGATGATGAACAAAATGTAATAAGCGGATTTCAAAGACTTCTGCATCGTCTTTCGCCCATACCGCCAAAGACGTCATACCGGATCTTCAGCGCATCGCAAGGCAATGACGCCATGAGCATAATAAACAGTAAAGAGATTGGTTGTATCCTGCTGGACTATAATATGCCGGGCGGCGATGGTCTGGTGTGGCTGAAGAGGATTCTGGAACTCAAACCCAACACCGCAATAGTAATGGTTACAGGCGAAGGAAATGAGAAGATCGCTGTTGAAGCCATGAAAAACGGGGCTATGGATTATCTGGTAAAAGGTTCGGTAACCATTGAAGATCTTGAGCGCGCTATAATTAATGCCGCTGAAAAGGTTAAAATGCGTAATGCCATTGAACAGCAGCGCAATGAACTGCTTGAGGCGGAACGTCACCGTGTCATGATAGCAAGTCTGGGGGCAGCGTGTCATCATCTTGGACAACCTATAACTGTCATTAGTACATATATCGCAATATTGAAAAAAAACGAGAAATCGCCGGAAAAATTACAAATGATAGAAGAATTCTCCGCGGCGGCAGAAGCAATGTCAGATGTACTAGACAAATTGCGAAAAATTACGCAGTATCGGACTGTTCCATACCGGCCTTCAGGTGAATCCGAGCCGGAACGAATAGACGAATATATTTTAGATGTAGAAGGAGAGAATCATGCCCGCACAAAGTAAAGGAAAAATCCTGATAATTGATGATGACAAAACCCTTCTGGGGTCACTGAAACGCCTGCTTATTGTTAGCGACTACGAAGTAAGCACTATGGATGACGCCAAAAAGGCACTGGATCTTCTGGGAAAAATTCGACCGGACCTGATAATACTTGATATGGCAATGCCCGGTATGAGCGGTCTAAGTTTTCTGAAGGAAATTTCTGATTCAAACGGTAAACCTGAATACCCAATACTCGTATTAACTGCTCGTGCTAACATGGAGGATTTCTTCTCCAACATCAATGTTGACGGTTTCCTTGAAAAACCTTGTACCACGAAAATGCTTGAAACTGAAATAGAGAAAATACTCTCTATCCGCGGCAGGAACCGGCCTAAAATTCCTGAGACAGTTGAAGAAGAACCTCAAATTATTTCCACAGGCATCCCTAAAGTGCTTCTGACTGAAGACGATAAACGTACTGATATCCAAACCTGATGTAATATTAATGAAACGAATTATGGAAGGAATGAATGGCGATAAAATAGCCACGATTCTGTCAGAAATGCCAAAAACTGCCGAAATACCAATTATTCTCTACTCTGAAGATGATGATCCTCAAACCGGTGCTCGATTCATCAACAAAACTCCAAACATTCACAATTATCTAACGTCCTGTGATACACCAACCGCTACTCTCGCTATCAGGTCCGCCTTAAAATCATAAGAAATCTATGTTTTTCTTGCAGACACTCCAGAACCGATCGAGTCCTTTGCCCTCATTAAATATAACAATTCCTGTAGATTAGCAATTATTCTTGTGTCTACAACAACAGCATTACCTGCGGGACATACATGCGAAAGCGTCAAATTCAATAATCCCTTTACACCAGCGCTAACAAGCAAATCCGCGACCGACTGTGCTGCCGATGCCGGCACAGCGATCATCCCGATATCAATTTTTCTTTTCTTAACAATTTCTTTCAGTTTTTCCATGCTGCTTATTTCAATCCCTTCGATCTTCTCCCCAATAAGATCAGTATTGGAATCAAAAATCGCACAGATCCCAAAACCTCTGCGCCCAAACTCCCCGTGTAAGGCCAGCGCTCGTCCTAAATTCCCTGCTCCAACAATTACCGCATTAACTGTCTTATCTGCACCCAATTCTCTACATAATACTCTTTGCAGAATTGCTGTTTCATAACCGCGTTTTGATATTCCGGAGATTTCAAGATGGGATAAATCCTGCCGAACAGTTGAACTTGTCAGGCTAAGAGCCTGAGCAATCTCATTAGATGACACCCATACAATATCTTCCTTACATATATCCTGCACATACACTAAATACTTAGTCAATCGCTGAACAACAGGTATTGGCATCTTTTTCATTAATCACCCTTTTCTATAGTGCGCTCTAATCTCATGACCTTTACCGCGCACGCTTTATATTCCGGTATTTTCGCTGTGGGATCCAGAGCATCGTTAGTCAATACATTAGCAGCTCCTTCGACAAAATGGAACGGCATAAACACTGTTCCTACCGGAGAGCGTTCTGTTACAACCGCCCTGGCCCTTATAGCTCCACGGCGAGTTGACAACTCGGCATATTCTCCATCCACAATACCAACGCGCGATGCGTCATCAGGATTAATTTCAAAAGGTACTGGAGGATATATTTCCTCCAAACCGGGAGAACGGCGAGTCATAGTTCCTGTATGAAAATGGTATAAGCTCCGCCCGGTTGTAAGAATATATGGATATTCCTTGTCGGGAAGTTCATCGGCCTCAATGAAAGGTGTCAAATAAAACTTCCCTTTCCCCCTTTTGAATTCACCCTTGTGAAGGTATACAGTTCCAGGATGATCCTTGTCGGAACAGGGCCACTGAAGACCATAGCCCTGCTCTATTCTATCAAAACTAATACCACCATAAATTGGTGTCACTGAAGCTATTTCATCCAAAATATCGGACGGATGATCGTAATGCATGGAACAACCCATCTTTACCGCCAAATCGCATATTATATTCCAGTCCTGACGCGCCTCACCCGGAGCATTAAACGCCTTTCTAACTCTTTGCACACGACGCTCCGTATTGGTAAAGGTGCCATCCTTCTCCGCAAATGAAGCGGCTGGAAATATAACGTCTGCAAGCTGCGCGGTCTCAGTAAGGAAAATATCCTGAACACATAGAAACTCCAGATTTTCCAGAGCTTTTTTCACATGAGTCACATTGGGATCACTCAGCATCGGATTCTCACCCATGATGTACATACCTTTGATCCGCCCCTCTGCCGCCGCATTCATCATTTCCACCACGGTCAAGCCAAGATCTCCTGAAAGCGGCACACCCCACGCTTCTTCGAATTTTTTCTTTATTTCTGGATCAACTACCTTCTGATACCCAGGATAAACATTTGGAAGCGCGCCCATGTCACAAGCGCCCTGAACATTGTTCTGACCGCGAAGCGGATTAACACCAGCAGACTCTTTGCCCACATTGCCGGTAAGCATCGCAAGATTGGCCAGGGAAAGAACATTGTCGGTACCCGTTGTATGCTGAGTGATGCCCATACTATAAATTATTGAGGCCTTTTCAGCAGTGGCATATCTACGAGCCATTTCACTAATCTTGTCCGCCGGAACGCCTGTAATTTTTTCCGCCCATTCAGGAGTGCAATCTTCAACTGATTTCTTAAATTCTTTGAACGCTTCGGTTCGAGCCGCAATAAAATCATCATCACAG
>JBHORK010000106.1:0-7729 GCA_042565725.1 Verrucomicrobiota bacterium | reverse complement strand
TTTCTGTTTCTGTTTTGGTTCCTGTTTTGGTTTTGATTCTGTTCTTGGTTTTGATTCTGTTCTTGGTTTTGATCCTGGCTTTTGGAACCAGCTCCTTTACCGCTGCCACTTCCGTGACCGCCTCCGCCTTTTGCGAATACCGGAACATTGGCAAGCATCAGAACACCTATAATTAACACTAAAAACCTTTTCATATCCTCTCCTTCCTTTCACTAAGATATTCAGTACAACACTATTCCACGAACTTCCCTACCTGCTTCTATCCTATAGTTGTTATAATTGACGAAAAGGGTGCAGAAAATTTGTGTTTTCGGGGCAAAAACCACAAAAAGACTTAAAAAAAGAATTAGCCACAAAAACACAAAGGACATTGAGTTGCGTTATCTTCTCCCGCCTCTGCCCTTGCCTCCGCCTCGGCCGCCACCCTTACCTTGTCCGCCGCCCTGGCCTTGCCCATGGCCCTGACCACCCTGGCCCTGGTCTTTACCGCTTTGATCTTCACCATCCCGGTTCTTGCTTTTATCTTTGATCTCGTTGTGAACTTGCTCCTGCCGGTTAATAGTTTCTTCGGAAAGAGCCTGCTGAGTGTCGTCACCAAAAGTCTTTTCTTCTTTCTCAAGAGTTTGTTTCCTCAACTTTTGTTTTTTGCGGGATTTATCTGATTTACGAGTCCTCTGCCGCAATCTTGACATGGTCGCGCTTTCCCCGGCTTTAAGAATCTTTGTTTCCCAAGCGCCTTTGACTGAGACAATCCCTTCGATTGCCCTGACAAACATTTGGTCGGAGTCCGTGGCCGCGTCATCGCCTATTCTCTCCTCCACCAGTTTAACCCTGAACTTTGTCCCAATTACCGAAACGATGCCATGGTCTGTTCTGACAGAAAACTTGCCCTTATTCTTTTCTACTTCGCAGATGATTTCCCCCTGCTTAAGGTACACTTCATGCGCATTTTCTTTTCCCTCGATACGCAGGATTGATTGGGGCCGCGTTTCTATAAAGCAGTACCCTCCGAGGGAGACTGTTGAGGATTTGTCTTTTGTTGAAATCAAAGTATTGGGAGCCGGGTCGATGTGTTCGGCAACCCTGACGTCTTCCGGCGTTGTTGTTGAGAAGTATGTGACTAGCGACACCAGCAAGATAGCTGCGGCCGCGGCCACAGCCGTCCACCCTGCAAACATGAAACGCCTTTCTTTCCGGTCAATCGCGCCGAGAATTCTTCCGGAAAAATCAGGCGTTGCCCTGTCCTCTATCATTTCCGTCAGAAGTATATGGATCAGATTATCTTGTTCATTGTTCATGCTTGACCTAGTCCTAAACGGCTGATCACACAGTCCCTGAGAGCGTTTCTAATACGTCTCAACAAGGATTTTACCCCGTTTTCGGTCATGCTGAGATGTTGAGCCATCTCCTGTCGTGATGTTTTGCTTTTGTACCGCATATCGATAATGTTGCGCTCTTTTTCGCGGAGACGTTCCAGGCAATTGTGCAGAGCGTCCATATAATCAAACCCGTCTCCATCTCTGAGAAATTCTGACTGCCATACGTTCTCGGCATCTATCAGTGCCTGCTTATTAACTACAGCCCCTTCAATCGCGGCCTTGTATCTTTTATGTTTCCTGCACATGAGATAAAACTGGTTTCTGGCTACACCTCTAAGCCAGGCAGCAATCCGCTTGGGATCAGCGGTATTGGGCAGTGTCTTGCTTTTGTACGCAGCCAAAAACGTCTCCTGGGTAATGTCTTCCGCATCGGCATCCCGCGCCCCAAGATATCTGAGATATCTATAAATTTCATTCTGGTGACGCTGAATCAATATTTTTAAAATGTCTTTTTTTCTGCTCATGGTTAAATGTCACGCTATACTTAATGATATATTCCTATTAAGTAAGTTTACATTTCCTTTTAAAAGGGTGCACAGAATCTATCAGGACTTTCAGAAGTCAATTACCCTCTAGATTAATTCTACCCTGAAAAGATTTTTCACATCCTCGATTATCATGTAAAGCGATGGGACTAGTATAAGTGTTATCATGGTGGCAAAGAGCAGTCCATAGCCCAATGAAATAGCCATTGGAATCAGAAAGCGAGCCTGCCTGCTGGTTTCAAAAATCATCGGCATAAGCCCGAAAAAAGTTGTCAACGTTGTCAAAAGAATCGGCCTGAACCGCTGTATGCCGGCAGATACCACAGCGTCATGAACGCTATTATGTTCCTTTCTGCGCCTGTTGGCGAAATCTATGAGTATAAGCGAATCATTTACAACTACTCCTGACAATGCGACTACTCCTATAATGCCTATCATTGTGAGTTCATAACCCATGATCAGATGACCCAGTATAGCGCCAACAATACCGAATGGAATTGAAACCATAACTATAAGCGGCTGAATATAACTTCGGAATGGTATCGCCAG
This sequence comes from Verrucomicrobiota bacterium, assembly GCA_042565725.1. GTDB lineage: Bacteria > Verrucomicrobiota > Kiritimatiellia > UBA8416 > JBHORK01 > JBHORK01. The sequence goes on along the minus strand of JBHORK010000106.1, from coordinate 5,316 downwards.
CAAAGCGTATATTGCAAACAGGGCAAGCGGGATAGATACGGCAAGGCTTGAAAAACTTTCGCGCCTGTCGGCTTCCCGTCCTTCGTAACTGTAGCTGAGTCCAGGATAACGGTTCATTAATTCCGGCATAATATCCCTGTTCAGGCTTGCACGCACCTGGTCTGCCTTGGATTTCGGGCGGACATCCGCGGTTATGGTCATGGTTCTTTTCCCGTTACGCCTGTTGATAACGGTGTAGGCGTTGTTGCGCTTAAAAGATACAGCTTCCATAAGAGGAACCTCACCTCCTGCAGGCGTGCGAAGAATCATGCCTTGCAGATCAAATACGGATACCCGTTCAGTTTCAGGTAGTCTGACGCGTATTTTTATTTCATCCCTGCCTCTCTGTTGGCGCAGAACTTCGGATCCCCAGTACGCGTTACGAAGTTGACGCGCCACGCCGCGCGCGGTCAGTCCAACACTTTTTCCTGCAGGAGTTACGACAAAGTCGAACTGGGTTTTTCCTTTCTGAAATCCAGCGTCAGTATCTTTTACAAGAGGAAATTCTTCCAACCATTCAGCGGCTTCAACAGCCGCTTTTTCCAATACGTTTATTTTCTCATGCTGAAGCTCTACCGTTAAAGCCGGACCACTGCCCGGTCCGCCCCGGTCCGCCATCATCCGGATGAGTGTTACACCAGGCAATGAACCCACTTCCTTACGCCATTCATCAACAAAGTACTGTGTGCTGATCTTCAATTTTTCTCTTGTTCGAGCATCAGGCAGGTATGCCCGTATAGACGCGGTGTGCGTCCCGTCTTTTCCTATTTCCGCAAATATACCTTCCAGCATATCCGGATGGCCCAGCTTTCGGGCGGTTTGGTAAGCTGCCTGTTCAAGATGATTTGCGACAGCCGTAGTTTTTTCAGCAGGTGAGCCAAATGGTAGAACAATAGATGCGTACGCGTAGTCGCTTTCAACTGTTGTAAACATGGAAAAACCCATACGACCACTCTTGAGATAGCCGACAGTTACGGCAAGAATCGCCACAGCTAAAGCTACTACGATATAACGGTATCTCAAAACACCATCCAGGAATGGAGCATATCGTGTACGAACCCACTTACTGAAGCCATGACTGAACTTCTGCTGTTGTTTATGAATCCGACCAATAAAGCCGATTGAACCTCTCTCTTTCTGATGTCCGATATGAGCAGGCAGGATAAACAGGCATTCAATCCATGAAATGGTAAAAGCGATGATGACAACAGCAGGCAGCATCCAGAGAAATTTTCCCATCATTCCAACGAGAAACAGCATAGGGATAAAAGCGACGATGTTGGTCAATATACTGAACGCTATGGGTATACACACTTCACGTGTGCCTTTTATTGCGGCATCTATAAAACTATAACCCTGTTGATGATAATGATATATGTTCTCGCCTACCACAATAGCATCGTCAACAACGATACCGAGAGACAGAATAAACGCAAACATGGTCATCATGTTCAACGAAAGATCTACCGAAGGCATAAACAGGAGTGTTCCGAGAAAAGAAACAGGTATACCCATCATAACCCAGAATGCCAGGCGGAGTTCAAGAAAAGAACCGAGTAGAAGCATAACAAGACAGAGACCCATGGCCCCGTTTTTCAAAAGAAGTCCTGCGCGTTGGCGATAAATATCAGCAAAAGACATCCGTATCTTTGCATGTGTGCCTTCGGGCATGTCAGGTCTTATTTCTTCAAGAACTGACTCAACAGCCTGATGCACCGCGACAGGGGTCTGTTTGCCGACACGGTAAACTTCTATACGTACCGCCGGCATGCTGTTGAAACGGGCGGAATAGTCGGTATCTTCAAATCCATCTATAACTTCTGCTATGTCGCCCAGCAGTATTTCGCTTCCATCCGGAGTGCTGATAACAGGGGTCTCGGCAAATTCTCTACCCCAATCACGCCGTTCTTTTACGCGAACAAGGATTTCGCCGGACTCGGTTTTTATAGAGCCGCCAGGGAGTTCAATGGACGAGGCCCTGAGACGCTCGGCAATATTCTGAAGTGTTAACCCATATCGCCGCAGGTTTTCCTGGGGCACTTCTATTGCAATCTCAAGAGGGCGTATACCATTTAATTCAACCTGCGTTATGGACGGATGCCGAAGCAGACGCTCACGAACATTTTCGGCAAGTGCGCGAAGCGATTTTTCTGTAGTCTTGCCCCATAGAACCATTGACACCACCATACGCCGGCGTTGATCAAGAGTGACCACGGGTTCTTCAGCGTCTTCGGGGATGGTGCGTATGCGGTCAACCTCACTCTTAATGTCCTGATAGACCTTCATGGGGTCAGCGGAATCAAGGATTTCCGCGGTGACCCTGCCAGAGCCTTCCGAGGAAACAGACGTGACTTCCTTTACACCCTCAAGACTGCGCATGGCCTCTTCGACTGCCCTGACAATACCCTGCTCAACTTCTTCAGGACTTGCGCCGGGATAAGGAACTCTTACGGTTACCGTATCCTGTAGGATGTCAGGGAAAAACTCCTGGGTTATATTACAGGATGAAACGAGACCACCTACAAGAAAGAGAATCATGAGCAGATTCGCCGCAACAGTATTGCGTGCCATCCAGGATATGGGACCACGCTTCTCTTTTATCTGGTTCACTTAAGCTTTTCTCCTCTTATACCCTGCTTGTCTTCAGGCTTCTTGTCTTTCTCGAGGCGAAGTTCCATGTTGTCAATTACTACACTCAGGGAGGATGTAATCAGCATGTCGCCTGCCGGAATATCGGCGCGGAAGAAAATATTGTTTCTGTCGGTCCACAGCGGCTGAATTTCAATTTTTCTGAGCCGCCGTTCTCCTGTAAGCAGCCATATCATGCTGTTCTCGCGAAAATGATTCCTGTCTATACAATAAACATTCTTTATGGGTTTTCCTTTAACACTTACATTCACGAAACTATTGAGCAGCAACTGTGATTCACCGTTCAGAGGATCTTTGACTTCCACCAGACAACGTGCCATCCGTCCTTTCTCTTCCAGATCGCCCAGAAGTTTTATTACCTGCCCCTGTCGAGTTGTTCCATCGGGAAGATGTATCAATACTTCAGATCCTGCTGTGCCGTTTTCAGGAAAATCTATCCATTTTAATTCTTCGACAGGCACGGAAATACGGACATGATAGCTGTCCGTATTTACGATTCTACCCAGCGATGACTGCGTTGTTGCCTGATCACCTCTGTTCATGTTCCGTGCGGTAACAATGGCATTGAAAGGGGCCTTGATTTCCGTGCGGTCAAAATTCAGTTGCGCCTGTTCAACTCTGGCTTTCGCGCTTTTCAATTGCGGCTCACGCAGCGCCAATTCCCGGTCCCTGTCCGAAGCATTTTTCAAATCAAGCAGAGCCCATTCACGTTTCGCAATATCCTGCCTGCCGAGCTCCAAAGAAAGATCGTTTTGTGCCTGCTCGAGCACAATCCGGTAATCGGTATTTTCAAGCCGTATGATTGTCTGCCCTTCACCCAAAAGCCCGCCTTCAATCCAATCAGGATGGCAGAAGACTATTTTCCCCGGCACACGTGATTTAAGCTCAACCGATTGCGCGGGAATTACCGTACCCATCAACTCCAGCTGAACATTTCTGTCTGAACTGAAAATCTCTTCCGCCTGCACAACCGGTGTCATGCGCGGTGGTTTCTTACGTTCGGCTTTCGGCCTGGTAGCATAGAAGATAACAGCTATCCCAATACCGAGAGCAATTATCGCAACTGCCGCGATTAATATTTTTATGCGATTCATTTGTTTTCCTTTTTATTATTAAATGTTCCGGCAAGCGCCTGATAAAGATTAACTCTGAAAACGGCCATGTCATACCGTGCCTTTGCCGTTTGTCTCTGAATAGTATGCAGATTATTAAGTTCTCTAAGAGCGGCAAGATACGATTCCGCACCTTTCAGGTATCGCTCGGAAGCTTCATTGTAGGCGCTTTCTGCCGCTGATTGCTGTCTTTTAAGGGCATCAATATACGCTGACTGTTTTTCCTCCCTGATCAGCGCGTTTTCTACTTCAGTCAAGGCTTTGAGAATCACAGCCCTGTAATCAGCAATACGTTCATCGAGGACGGCCAAGGTTTTATCCACTTCGGCCTTGCGCCTGCGACCGTCAATGAGCGGAGCTGCAATGTTTCCCGCCAGCCTTGCTATCCAGTTATCAAAAATATCGCTTATATCGGAATTTGAATAACCTGCCGATGCCGTGAGCCGGATTGCAGGGAGTCTGTCCGCTTTTGCAGCTTTGACACTGTAATGAGCGGATTCCAAACGGAACAGGGCGGAACGAATATCAGGACGCCGTTCAACAAGCTGTAGAGGAAGACCTGTATCCGGAACAATTGGAAGCGCGGGCAGAATACGCTTTTTCAGAAAAAGGTCTGTTCCGGGCCGTAAACCCGTAAGCACACAAAGCGCATTTAGAGCAACCTCTTCGCGAGCTTCCAGATGAGGAAGCAGGGATTCTGTTTGAGCGACAAGTTCGCGCTGCTGCAAAACGTCAAGGGCCGTGGCTTGTGAGCGGCGATATCGAAACTCGATTAAATAAAGTATATCTTTAGCTGTCTGCACCTGGGTTTTTACAAGATCCATAACGGTTCTCGTATAAAGCAGATCGAAGTAGGAACTCGCAACTTTTGCGGCAATAGACAGCCGCACTGTTTCCAAGTCTTCTGAAGAGGCATTGGCATCAAGAGAAGCTGATTCTTTTATAGCTGACACCCTGCCCCAGAGGTCGAGCTCATAAGAGGCGGAAAGCAGCAGCTCGGCAGATTCTGTTCGTGTATCGCCTCCTTCAATAGCGGTTTTTTCCCTTTCCGTCGAGGATACTGCCGCTCCTGTTGAAATATCGGGCACCCGCGCCGCGCCGCGCTGTACCGCAATTGCACGCGCCTGTTTCAAGCGGGCGGCGGCGGCGGATATAGACAGATTATCTTTTAAAGCCTTATCAACCAAACCATTAAGCTCATCCGAACCAAAGTCAGTCCACCAGCATGAATTTGTAAACGAATCATTTTTTGTGCGACTGAAAGTTTCCGGAACAAAATCTGATGCATAATCATTTTTAGCCGGCAAAAACCGACTGCATCCGCACGCAAGGCACAACAAGATTACAACACCTGTAACAATTAAATGTTTCATGATTTCTTCTTCTTTTGTTTCAGAGAATCTCTTACACCCACAACCGCAGCACACACAAAATCCTGCATCTGTGAAATCATCTTTTTAATGCAAACGCCGGTTTAAAAATGCGGCGGGTGCCGGTCGAAAAGTGCGGCACCTGA
>JBHORK010000105.1:0-7926 GCA_042565725.1 Verrucomicrobiota bacterium | reverse complement strand
CCCTGGCAGCAAGCAAAAAGGCGGAGATCTTGGCAATTTTTCGCGCGGCAGAATGATAAAGGAATTTGAAGAAGCGGCTTTTTCGCAGAAAATCGACGAAATCGGACCGATTATTCAGACAGCCTATGGATATCATATCATCCAGGTTCAGGAACGTAAAGAAGCCAGCCTGAGGTCGCTTAAAGATGAAGAAGATTCTATACGTGAGCATCTAGACAATTCAAAGAAACAAAAGATTGTAATAGAATTTATTGAGGGGCTGAAGGCAAAGGCAAATATTAAATACGAGGGAAATTCGTAAAGTTTAACCTTCTTGTTTTTTTCTTCCGAAAGGAAATTTACGTTTTTTTGCGCGCACGGTCATGTACATACTACGGGTTGAGATATCACGCGGCACGAATTCTCCTGTCTGCGATCACGGTGTCTGCGGAAGGTTCCGCTACGGATACAGCCGGCTCCTGGGCAGGAAATCATTAAGGGTTCTTCCAGGCGGAATTTGTTCCTTTATTTTGTCGATCATTTCTTCTACCTTGGTTTCATCGGCCTTAATATTCAAACGATTAATTTCATTAAGCAATACTGTGCGGGTGATAAATGTATCTATAAGATTTTGCCTTATTCTCGCTTTCACATTGATCATTTGGCTTGGGGGCATATTTCTCATCCTCGGCGAGGAAAGAAAATCATTTATTTGTTTATCCAGTTTACCCTGGGTAAGTTCGACCTCGCCAACTGCCGCGATCACGGTGTCTGCGGAAGGTTCCGCTACGGATACAGCCGGCTCCTGGGCAGGAGCTTGTGCGGGTGCTGGCGTTTTATCCTTGCAGCCAGACAATGTAAACGCTGCAATTATTAGTAACGCAAATATTGCCAGGTTGCCTGTCATAAAGAGTTTTCCTGCTGATCGTATCATAACCTTCTCCTTTTTTTGTGATTTGAAACGATGTAAACATATACCCATGTTTTAAAAATAGCAAGAGCCATAAAAAAACTAAAAAAAAACTTGATCAATAGCGTTGATTTTGTAAAATATAATTTGTAGGAAGGCTGCGCTGTTCGTTTATTGCAGGAATCTAGACGTAACATTGCCGCTACAAAGTGAGCTGCACAGAATGCTACGTCCTCCATGCAGACGGCAGGTTCGGCCTTCCTTTTTTTGGGGTAATTCTACCCCCTTTATTCATACCTTATATATTGCGATCAAAGCCTTGGCGCGGTACACTGTGACACATGCGATTGGGATATTTATTTCTGCTGTTAATTTGGGCATGTTCCACATCGACAATGGCTCTGGGACCGCATGAAGTGTTGCTGCTGGTCAATGAAAACTCCCGAGATTCAGTGGAAGTGGCGCAGGAATTTACAAAGCTTCGGTATGTGCCTGAATCGAATATTGTGCGACTGAATCTGCCTGATCGCGTTGTTAAATCGCCCTCCGAAATTACACCGGAAGATTTTGCAAAACTAATCTGGGAACCGGCAGTACACGCGGCCAAGCAACGCGGAATCGATGATCATATTCTGGCGTGGGTGTATTCCGTGGATTTCCCTGTAAGAATAAGGGCAAATCCGGTAATTTCTATTCAGGGTTTGACTTTCCTGCGTAATAAAATGCCGCAGCCGGACCAGGTAAAACGCAGTAATCCATATTCATCCCCGCTTTTTGCCGGCCCTGTCAATACCAAGGGCCTTATGCATTATTCTCAAACATTTGACGTGTATAACGCATGGCTTGGGAATGATATGCCGCTGCCGAATATGACCCTTGGATATACCGGGAAAGGAGGCAATTCCAAAGAGTCCGTATTGAATTGCCTGAGGCAAGGAACAGCTTCCGATGGAACAGCCCCCACAGGAACGGTGTGTTTTATTAAAAGCAATGACATTCGCTCAACATGTCGCGATTGGCAGTTTCCGCTGGCGCAGAAAACATTAAAATCGCTGGGCGTCAACTCGGTAATAACAGAGACGTTCCCTACAGATCAAAAAGAGATTCTTGGTTTGATGATTGGGGCCGCAAATGTAGACCCGGAAAAAGGAAATAACACTTTTCTGCCGGGAAGCATGGCTGAACATTTAACAAGCTTTGCGGCGGTTTTTCACAGTTCAAACCAAACCAAGCTTAGCGTGTGGGTCGAGTCCGGTGCCACGGCTTCCGCCGGAACGGTTACCGAGCCGTTTGCGGCATGGATTAAATTTCCGAGCGCCATGTTTTTTGTGCATTATGCGTCAGGCTGTACTATGATAGAGAGTTTTTATCAGTCCATAAGCTGTCCACTGGAGATTTTTCTTGCAGGTGATCCTCTGGCTAGGCCGTGGGAATCCAAAGCGGAATTAGTCCTGCATGGATTAAAAAACGAAAGAATATCCGGCAAAATAACGCTTTCTGCAGATGTTGAATCAAAAGAGAAGCATTACTATGGCAAATTTGTGTATCTGCTGAACGGACGTGTTGTGGGCACAAACAAAATACTTGAGTTGGATACAGCAGCATTGGAGAATGGTGAACATATTCTGCGTGTGGTTGGTTATCGAACTGGAATGGTGAGAGACCAGGTGTTCGAGGAGAGGAAGATAGAAATTAGAAATTCTGGAAGAAGAAATTAACTGCGGAAACGTAAGACTTCCTGTGACAATAAAAACGAAGAACCAAAAAATGAAAAAAAGTGTGTTTTTTGACAGGGACGGAATAGTGAATGAGTCTCCGGGCAAGGGTTATGTTGAATGTGTTGCGGATTTTCATGTCATGACCAATTTCCCGAATGTGCTTCGCATTGTAAAAGACAAAGGTTACGAAGCGGTGATTGTGAGCAATCAGCGGGGTGTGGCACGGGGAATTGTTGGCATAGAAGAGATCGAAAAAATGCATAGGAAGCTTAAGAGCATACTGTCTGACAAACATAATCTGGAATTACTGGACATTTTTTATTGCCCGCACAATGAGGGGGAATGCGAGTGTCGGAAGCCAAAACCGGGAATGCTGTTGGACGCAGCCCGAAAACACGATATTAACCTGAGCGGCTCCTGGATGATTGGTGATAACGAGAGAGATATTGAGGCGGGCAGACGGGCAAAATGCAAAACTATTCTTGTGTCTGCTGATGAATTCGAGACGCAAGCGGATTTCAGGGTAAGGGACATGAAGGAACTGAAAGAGTTGGTTGCGGAAGTGCTGTGACTTATGTTAAAAAGTCCTAAGTGCTAAATCCTGATTTCTAAACAAATTAAAATGTTCAAAACGAACCAGAATATACTAAGGAGTTTTGAATTTTGGACATTGGGATTTTCCGCCACAGGCGGATCAGCTGAGGCTGAATGATTTTTGAAAGGAAGGGTATAATATGCCGGTTTCAGTAGTAACGGGCGGAGCGGGTTTTTTGGGGTCCCATTTGTGTGATAAGCTTCTGGATGAAAACCACAATGTTATTTGCCTGGATAATTTAATTACAGGCAATATGGCGAATATCGAACATCTCTCCGATAATACATCTTTTCAATTCATTAAGCATGATGTCACTGAATACATTGATCTGCCTGGTGAAATAAATTACATTTTTCATTTTGCATCGCCTGCCAGCCCAATTGATTATCTGGAACTTCCCATTCAAACGCTGAAAGTTGGGGCGCTTGGCACGCATAAAGCCCTTGGTCTTGCTCGCGCCCAAAAGGCTGTATTTACCCTGGCCTCGACATCTGAAGTATATGGTGATCCTTTGGTTCATCCGCAGAAAGAATCTTATTGGGGCAACGTCAACCCAATAGGCCCGCGCGGTGTTTATGATGAGGCAAAACGTTTTGCCGAGGCAATAACCATGGCTTATAATCGTTATCATAGTATAGACACTAAAATCGTACGTATTTTTAATACATATGGACCCAGAATGCGGGCAAAAGACGGCAGAGCAGTACCTGCTTTCATAAGCCAGACTTTAAACAGTGAACCAATAACAGTTTTTGGAGATGGAAGCCAAACGCGAAGTTTTTGTTATGTGTCGGATTTGATCGCCGGAATTTACGCGTTGGCAATGAGTAATGAGACTGGTCCAATAAATATAGGAAATCCCTGTGAAATGAACATTCTTGAGCTTGCAGAAAAGATAATAAATCTTACCGGCAGCACATCGGAGATAATTTTTAAATCTTTACCCGTTGATGATCCCAAAGTTCGCCAGCCGGACATCAGCATGGCAAAAAAAATGCTGGGGTGGGAGCCAAACATGGAGCTTGATACCGGATTGAAGCGTACTATAGCATATTTCAAAGAATTAAATGCGAATAATCGGTGATATCAAACTAAATTACAGGGGGAATTATATATGTTTTTGCGCTATATGGATTCAAACGGCAAAGTCATTCACCGGGAGCTGGGAACCCAACAGACGGTAATTGGCCGCTCAGAAGAGGCGGAAGTACAAATTAAAGATGAAGACGCATCCCGCTTTCATGCGGCGATTATTCTGTGGGACGGTGATTATATTGTCAAAGACCTTAACACATCTAATGGAACACTTATTAACGGTAAAGGCCTTGATGTAGCAGTGCTTACACCTGGATCAGTTATTCATATTGGCTCTCACAATATCTTTTTCGAAACGGAAAAAACTGAAGCCGGTAAAGGCCCGAGTACGGTTATCCAAAAGGTCAGCGGAGAGATGGATCAAGGCAAAGGATACAAGACTATTATGAGAGAAATCATTCGGGATGTGGAAATAAAAGAGGAAACAAAAGTTACAAATCAGCATTCTCCGGAGAATTAATATCAGCATTCTCCGGTTCCACGGTTGTTGCAGAAACCAGTTTATCGTTTTTATCCAGATTGATTAATCGAACTCCCTGTGTTGCCCTGCCTATTACCCTCATATCGTTCACGGCCATTTTGATCATTTTACCGTTAGCCGTAATAAGCATCAGGGAATCTGCTTCAAGCACAGAGTGGGCGCCAACAACTTCCCCATTTCGTTTCGAGGTTCGTATGGTGATTATACCCCGGCCGCCTCTTTTCTGTGACCTGTATTCGTCGAAGCTGGTGCGTTTGCCGTAACCGTTCTCTGTGCATGTAAGGAACGTTGCTTCAGGGTTAACGATTTCCAGGTTCTTGACATAATCATTTTTTCCAAGAGTTATGCCTTTCACTCCGCGGGTAGCACGTCCCTGATCGCGGAGTTGTGTTTCATTAAAGCGTATACTCATGCCGTTTTTAGTTGCCAGCATGATCTCATTATTTCCCTCGGTGGGTTTGACTTCTATGAGTTTATCGTTTTTATCAATATTGATGGCTATGATTCCGTCTTTGCGTGGATTTTTGAAAGCGGACAGATTGGTTTTCTTTACGACACCTTTTTCGGTTGCCATAACAAGATGCCGATTATCTGAGAATTCACGAACGCGTATCATGGCGGCAATTTTTTCTTCGCTTTTCAAATTGAGCAGATTAACTATAGCTTTACCTTTGGCTGTTCTGCCCGCTTCGGGAATTTCGTATACTTTTTCCCAGTAAACCCTGCCATCTGTGGTAAAAAAGAGAATATAATCATGTGTGTTAGCAATAAACAGCCGTTCCACGTAATCCTCTTCTTTCGTTGTCATGCCGGAGACGCCTTTGCCGCCTCTGCGCTGAGCCTTGTAAGTATCGATGGGTACGCGTTTTATATAACCGGTATGACTGATGGTAATTACACATCCCCTGTCTGCAACCAGATCTTCGATGTTAATCTCTGTTTCGTCAGGAGCTATATCGGTACGCCTCATGTCCCCATATTTTTCTTTGAGCTCAAGCAGTTCATTCTTGATGACACCATATATTTTACTTGCACTTGAAAGCAGGTCTTTCAGGCTGGATATATATTTGATGAGTTCCAGGTATTCGGCTTCTACTTTCTCCCTTTCCAGTCCGGTAAGCTGGTAGAGTCTCATTTCAAGAATTGCCTTGGCCTGTATTTCCGAAAGTTTAAATTTCTTTATCAGATTAATTCTGGCTTCATCACGGTTCTTCGCCTGTCTGATTGTTTTTACGACAGCGTCAAGATTATCAAGCGCTATCTTCAATCCTTCAAGAATATGTGCTCTGGCTTCCGCTTTTCGGAGTTCAAACTCGGTCCGGCGTGTAACTACTTCAAAGCGATGCAGGGTAAAACATTGTATTAACTCTTTGAGGTTCATCACTTTAGGCTTGCCGTCGATGACCGCCAGAAGGATAGCACCGAAAGTGGTCTGAAGCTGGGTATGCTTGTATATGTTGTTCAAAATAACTTTTGGAATTACATTGCGCTTCAAGGTTATTACAATCCTGATGCCTTCTTTGTTGGATTCATCACGCAGATCCGAAATTCCTTCTATCACTTTATCCCGCACAAGCCTGGCAATTGTCTCAATAAGATTGGTTTTGTTTACCATGTAGGGGATTTCGGTGATAACAATGGTTTCTTTTCCTTGCTTGCTTTCCTCTATAACCGCTCTTCCACGGACTTTCATTTGGCCTCTGCCGGTTTCGTACATGCTTTTTATCGGATTCACACCGCAAATTAGACCGCCTGTAGGAAAATCAGGCCCTTTCACATGCTTCATAAGGTCTTTCGCGGAACAATCAGGGTTATCTATAAGAGTAACAATGGCATCAACAATCTCGTTGAGGTTATGCGGCGGAATGTTCGTGGCCATACCTACCGCTATACCGGTTGAACCGTTCAGCAAAAGGTTTGGCAGCTTGGCAGGAAGAACCAGAGGCTGTTCAAGTGATTCGTCGTAGTTCGGGCCAAAATCAACGGTTTCCTTGTCTATATCCGCCAGCAATTCTTCGGCAGCACGATTCATTCTAACTTCGGTATATCTCATGGCAGCCGCGCGGTCGCCATCGATTGATCCAAAGTTCCCCTGGCCGTCAACAAGCATGTATCTCAGTGAAAAATCCTGCGCCATTCTGACAATCGTGTCATATACCGCGGTATCACCATGCGGGTGATATTTACCGATAACATCACCCACAACACGGGCAGACTTCTTATAAGGCCGGTTATGGTAATTGGCCAGTTCGCGCATTGCGAACAATACACGACGATGCACAGGTTTCAACCCGTCCCTGGCATCAGGAAGGGCACGTCCCACAATAACACTCATCGAATAATCAATGTAGGATGACTGCATCTCCTCATCGATATTGATATTTTCAATTCTTTCTAAAGTCGGTTGTTCGTTCTCTGTTTCCATTTAGACATCCAGGTTTTTAACATTAAGCGCGTTTTGTTCAATAAATTGTCTGCGCGGCTCTACCTCGGTCCCCATGAGGGTCGTAAATATTTCATCAGCCCTGACAGCGTCTTCCAGAACAACTTTCAGAAGCTTACGGTTGTCGGGATCCATTGTTGTGTCATATAACTGGTCGGGATTCATTTCACCCAAACCTTTATAACGCTGTATGTTCAGATTTTTTCTGCCCATATCGCGAATCACATTCAGCAGCTGCTGTAATGAATATACGGATATTTTATTTTCACCATCCACCACACTACATAGAGGGTTTTCGGACAGACCGTATTGATCAACCGTAAAGCCTTTCTTTTCCAGGGCCGATATAAGCTTGCTTAAAGTTGAGGAAGAAAAGATTTCAACCCATTTAAATGCCGACTTTATTTCTGCGTCACCATCCGACTCATCATCAAATATCTCAAGCTGACGCCCTATCCTCCGCTCCACATCCTGTCTCAAACTTTTTAATTCGGCGTCCGTATACGCGAAATAATGTTCAGGCGTTCCATTGCTTTTTATAGTAACATGATATTTTGGAAAGCGGCCCGTATCAGGATGCTTGCTTTTGAGATACTTTTCGAAATTAATTCCCTTACGGGTGAGTCTGTTTCCGATTCGTTCAATACCCGTCAAGCTCTCAAGTATGGTGACAATTTCTTTACCCTTGAACGCCTTATCCTGTTT
>JBHORK010000104.1:0-7973 GCA_042565725.1 Verrucomicrobiota bacterium | reverse complement strand
CCCATAAGACGCGTATTGACTATGCGTATGAATGAATTGGAGCTGTTTGAACCGGATTCAAGCGTATAGTCCGCTCCGTTAGTCAGTGTTACCGTTAGAGTGCCCACCGGCATTGTAAAGGAGCCGCGCTGAACTTTGAAGCTCATCGCTTCGAACAATGTCGTGAAGCTGTCTGATGTTGCCCAATCGCTGCCTGCCGCATTCGTAGCGCAGAAATTATAGTAGTACGTTGTGGTCATATCCAGGCCGCTGACAGGAAACGTGAATCCGCCTTCGCTTACCGATGAAAGCAATCCTGTGTTGCCCCACTGGGACGGATTCGTTCCGCCATCGGTAATCCCCCAATAGAGATAAACATCCGCCTGCACTCCGTCATCAAGTGTCCCGTTCAGTGTTGCAGAATATCCGCCGACACCTGTTGCCGCACTGCTGTTTACGACTGGCGCATCCACTCCTGCACCGCGTATCGCAAAGGTGTACGGGTTCTCGTTGGAATCATTATTCGCGATAGATACCGTTGCCGATTTAATCCCTATTGTTGTCGGATCAAACTCAACCGTAAAGGTTGTACTGGTACCGACTCCTAACGTACCACCAGACTGACTTGTTACAGTAAAATCGTTCGTGTCTCCACTCAACTGTATTACAGGAGATCCTGTCAGGTTCAGCATCGCAGTCCCGCTGTTAGTTATTACAAACACATGGGAAACTCCGCCTCCGCCCGTTAGCGTAGTACCAAAATCGGTATCATCTATTATTGACGGCTCTGCATCCCCGTCAGATATCTCTAATCCTTTGCCGTAGACATCTATTTCAGGCGCTACGATAGGTTCTCCTGCTACTACTACATCATCAATATTCCAGCCGGAATAAGCGTATTGATTTCCCCATCCACCTGTATCGCCTAACATCTTCCACCTTATATAAACCAATGAGCTCCTATCAGCAATAGATGAAATATCAAATTCCCACAAACACCATGTCCCGCCCGGATGCGAATATTGACTGGCCCAGACTGTTTGCCAGGTTGTGCCATTGGTTGAAATCTCAATATCCGCATCGGCAGCATACCACACACCAAGCCAGCAACGGAATTTAAGTGTAACATTATCGTAATCCGAACAGTCTATTGCCGGAGTAACCGCATACTTGGCAGTTGTAAACTCGCCGTAATAATATGGTGAGTCAAGCTGATAGCCGATGATATTTGTTCCGGTAAACCCTAATGATGGTTCGCCATAACCATCAACTGTACTCCCGTCAACTCCTGACGGCGCACCATGTTCCCATTCCGGTTCAAGTATCCACCCGGCCGGACTGCTGTCCATATCTGCTGAATAAATAACTGCACCTGCAGTAATGACATCGGTTACAGACGATGCCGAGCCACCGTCATCGTCATAAGCCTTAACATAAACATTGTGATTACCTACGCCTGGACTCGACCATGTACAAGAATAAGGTGCGTTAGTGTCAGAACCAACAAGTTGACTATCGACATAAAATTCCACATTAGTGACTACACCATCCGAATCCGAAGCATCAGCCGTCAAAACCGTATCAACTCCGGAAGTAACCACAACCTCAGGATTAACAGTCAGGCATGCTTGAGGCAGAACATTGCCTGACGGCGTAAAGGTAACCTCAAGTTTAGGACGCAGACTGGCAGTTTCATATTCAGAAGAAGCAATACGCAAGAAATCTTCTCTTACAGAAGTAGAAGAGGTAGCTTCACTGTTTGACTTTATTATCAAACCGTTATTTGGGGTCCCGCCATCAATCCAGGCCTGAATTGTTGCTGCTGGCACATTAAACGTAATCCAGCCCGTTCCGGATGGAAAACTCTGCGTATCTTGCAAAGAACCGAGAGCCCCTCCAGCAGTCCAGCTCTGAGAAGCATTGATGTCACGATACCTCCATGTAACGCCGTCTTCCGCCCAGCCCACGGTCAAAAGATAGAGATCTATATCCAGCCCTCTATTTGACATTTGTCTTTGCGTAACGTAGTAGCTCAAGGTTGCCGATGTTACGGTACTGCCGGCGGGAATAGAAGAAACATCAAACTGACTTACAACACGTGTAAACCTCCAACAAGAGGGTCAACCAGATTGATAATGTTCAAAACCGAACAACATGGTAGGCGCTGTCCCATAATTTTGAGACATGCAGGAATTATATCCACCATTGCCAATATAACTGTCAATGGAGCCTGAATAACCGTTCACACCCTCCTGAAACGTGATGGTGTTGCATTCCCCCCTCATTGCTGTCAAAAGAATTATTAAACAGGAAAGCGATAAAATCGCATATCTCTTAAACAATCGTTGCCTTGCGAACAAAGCCATATCATGCCTCCATTCTAAACATGCTTAACAATCATATTAAAACATTCACCTTGCGAACCCAAAACTCATACCTAATTAGTCGGTGCGGTAATCTTATAAAATATATTTAACCAGTCATTGGAAACTTCAGTATCAACCCACACATTTGTACCGCTGGCGTTCGTGCGCGGATAATTGGTTACCTGACCCCATGCAGCATCCACCAGGCTCGTTGAACGGTATATTATGTAATCATTTGTCGAACCATTGGTGCCGCCAAGCCACATGAGCTTGATTTCCGCCCCGCTCGACAGCGCCTGTACAAGTGAGCCAAACTCATTCGCGTCATGCCCGCTGTGTTTGATTATCCTGAATATCGAGTTCGTATCGTCAGGTGCGGTACCGGCGTAATACTCGGCCAGGTTCGACATCCCGTCTCCGTCGGCGTCACCCGCCGCATCGTTGCTCGATGAATTCAAGCCATAAGCATCTTCCCAGCTGTCAGGCATGCCGTCTCCATCACTGTCCGCAGGACCACCGCCGCCCGACCCAGTCTTCGGCCATTCCACCACGCTGAATGCGTAAGATGACGGTTCATCGTTAATTCTCCTGTACAACGTAACCGTATCCAACGATGTAAGCACAAAATTAATATAAGCATAATCCCAGTTACTGGCTGTTCTGCCGCATTCTCCCATTATTGAACTGTTATCCATTGCTGTAACCGCGCTTATTGTTTCCGTCCAGGTATCAGGCGCTGTTCCCACGCCTGCCGCGCGCGTGTTACGTACATGCTGTACTTTCATCGCATATTCAGGATCGTCTTCCGTGTTCTCCACTATCCAGGCAACTACGTCTAATGCCCCGCCGGCATCATTAACACGGAACGTAACTTCATTTGTCGCGCTGAACCATGCCTGCGCGCCAAGTTCATATTGATGACCGCCGCGTGTCTGCATATGCATAAATGCTCTGTTTGTATTCACTGCATCGATAGCTTGAGGATAGTCAGTGTTAACACTGACTATATACTGCTCCACACGCTGAACATCGCTCCAGTTGGTTCCAGCAAATTCCACAATCGCATAACTTATTCTGCTCCCATTACCTAAAGTCTCTCTGGCAAACACAGGACGCTTCGCCGAGTCAAGCGATGCCGTATGATATGCCGCCGCTATCGAATTCCCGCCTTTTTTCTCCGACTGGCCCGTTACATATACTATCACCCGATTTGTATCCGATATACTGCTGCATACCGCTCCGGTGATGCTCAGCGCATTCGGCGGGTTCATACTCGCCTGATCGCGCACTATTATCTCATTTGCTCCGCCGGATTCTCCTACATATTCCAGTATCTCCCACGATATCTTTGTCCCGCCACCAGATGAACGCAGTCTGCGAATATCTACTGATGTAATAAGATTCGTCGGATTATCTATCCAGGCCAGCGCGTCCCTCGCGTCACCACTATTCGTATCGCCTCCTCCCCCGTGAGAGGCATTTACCAGCTTGATAAACGCGTTTGACATCGTCGCGCCCGAATCAAGCGTATAATCCACTCCGTTTACCAGTGTTGTTACAACCATTCCGCCCATTGGCATATCGAACGTGCCGCGGTGTACCTTGAAGTCCGGCGGATATACCACTTGCACACTCACGGTAGCCACAGAACTGTAAAGTCCGCCGTCATATGCCTTGTACGTAAAAGTATCTAACCCCATAAATCCAAGATCAGGCGTATATGCGAATGAGCCGTCGTTAGTCAACGAAAGAGTCCCGTTAGCAGTCGTTGTTTCCAGTACCGCCGTCAACGGATCAAGGTTCAGATCTGTATCGTTTTCCAGAACACCAGGCGCTGATACATTCAGCATATTATCTCTTGAGACAACATAGTAGTCGAGATTAGCTACCGGTGCATGTGCGTCATTATCCAGAACAGTCAAACTCACCGCCGGAGAGCCGCTGATCACATAGTAGTTGTTGTTTGTTACAAAGCTAAGATCTAATTTTTCCGTGACCTCAGGAACAGCGTCATCAACAGGAACCAGAGTAAGATCGACGTAATCACTTCCGCCGGGTATCGTCACCGTCCCGGTAAAATCTACATAATTATAATCCGATGTAATTACAGTAGTGCCCGCGTCAACAATATAAGACACATCAAGATCCAGACTGTTGTTGCCGTCACGTGTTATGCGTACAACTGCGGGATCGGATGCTTCTTCATCCGCTGTGCCGTCAGGAACCGTAATTGTCACATTATGCGGCGCTTCATCGTCTATTATGTCAACCGTAACATTCGAAGCCGTTCCAATCGTGTATGATGCATCTGCCGTAATAGAAAGCTCCAGCCATTCGGTTCCTTCAACAAAAACATCGTCAGTAGGAATTATTTCTACCAGGACAGACATTTCAGCATCAGCAAAGACCACTGATGAAATATCACCATTATTATAATCTGCAATTGCCGCTGTCCCGCCGGTATGCGCCAGGTTAACGGTAATACTGCCCGACGAATTTGCGGCCCTGACAAGCTCCAACATAGCCGTATCGCCGCCTTCAACAGC
Organism: Verrucomicrobiota bacterium; assembly: GCA_042565725.1. Lineage (GTDB taxonomy): Bacteria > Verrucomicrobiota > Kiritimatiellia > UBA8416 > JBHORK01 > JBHORK01. The sequence goes on along the minus strand of JBHORK010000104.1, from coordinate 3,082 downwards.
CTGCCCGTCAATAATCGACAAGCTGAATTCCGGAAGCGTAGCGTTGTCATCATCCACGATTGTAACCGCAGCGCTGCCCCCACCTACAAGAAAATAGTTCGTCCCGACAGGAAGGGTTATAACCACATTTTCGTTCGTCTCTATATCCGAGTCATTGACCGGATCGACATCTATCTGCACAATCGCGACACCATCCGCGAAACTTGCAACACCACTGGTAATAGAATATGCGGAAGTATAATCACCAGCATAGGTAGCGGAACCGGAGAGCTGATAATTAATATCCTGCGCGCCCTGTGTAAGTGTTCTTGATATCGTGATCAATCCCGATTGCGCCCCCGCTTCGGCTATAACAGCGTTACTCACGGATATACTCACAAAATTAGGTTCATCAGTAATCAAAGCCAGAGCGGGGTCTCCATGATGGTTAAGACCCGCACCAACGGCTCTCCAATATATATTATCTCCCGAACCTGCCCTGTCCAGTTTGTGATTGAAAAAAGCCTCGCCCGAATATCTGTTTTTCTGAACAAAAACATAATCATACCAACTATCCTGATATCGCTGCCCCACACCGCCGTAGTTACTTGGCCCGCATCCAATGTATACCAGCGCTCCGCCGACCGGCCGGCGAATAAAAGACTCCGCCTGAGAATAACCCCAGAACTGCGCGGTAACACAGGCGAGGGTGTAGATAAAATTAACATTGTTGGTAACACCTTCTTCTATCACTGTAGGACTCGTCCTACCTCCTTCAGTTATCCATCCGCCCCTGGTTGTCGACCCATGCGCATCAAACATCATGTAATTCCAGCCTTCATTCATGCGCTGAACCAGATTGTCCACGTTTGCCGCATAATCACCGCATGTAGTTGTATCCCATGAAGTCAATGTGTTGAAGAGGTAATTTAAGCTTGTTTTGTTAGTGGTAAAAAAAGAACTTTTAATATAATCACGGTAATAAATTCTATTCCAGATTTCCACATCACTTACGGACGGATGATTCGCAGCGCGAAACTCCGGATACCCGTCATTCATTATGTCCGTGGGACGATCATCTCCGGTATATACATCAAAAATCGTATTGCCGCCCAGCAACACTTTATTGTAGATCTCAGGTCGAGATACTGTCTCATAAGTAATCACTTTCTGAACATAATTCGATATATCCCCATTATTCGTGACGGAAATCCGGCCAACCCAGACATCAGGATATTGATCGGCATCAGCGAAACCTTCATTATATTCACCGTCGGCATCATCATCCCACGTCCTTTCCAGACAGGCGTAATAATGGTCCGAGCGCACACTTCCGTCATGAGGATGAGTGTACCGTCTGCCGTCCAGATCCGAAGAATTGCCGCCGATCACCACAATATATGTATTGTTCGACGCCGCGTATTCCTTGATACAATTACGCGCCTTGGTCTGAAGGTCACTGCCTCCCGAAGGCTTGGTCCCGTCATAGTTGGCGGCAATATATTCTAATGTAACAATCTTGGTGCTGAATCCGTTATGCTCCGTACGGTAGTCGGCCAGCCTCTGAAACGCATTACTATATGCCTCGCTCGTGATAATCAGGTAATCTATGTCCTGCGCAAAAGAAGAAGCAACCCCTGCCGCAAGACAACCCAAAACAGCAACACAGATAAGAATTTTATTTTTCATAAGTATAACTTTCTTCATTGATATATTTTTATATCCATGATTTCAGAGTTTGAAACTATTCCTCTTACCGAGTCATCAAAATGTTTGTTCGACTTAGGCATAAACGCATTTCTTCTCTCTTCGTCCGTCATATCACGCGTAGTAAGTTCAACCTTCAGTGATGTCACACGCGTCAATTCTCCCGATGCCGGATTGTAACGCACAGGGTGAACATTGACCGGAACAACGGTGTAACCGCGAACCCCTTGAGGACCACCGTCCTGCACCGGAACCGCGGGCACCAGCGCATCTTTTGAGTAAACAACGTTATCGGGAGGAACAAACGGCGGCGGCGGCGAACCATCGGGTATTCGGGGCGGCTGGGCCGGCGACACAAAAACATCCTGTTTCCAAGGCACTTCGCTAACCTTAATATCAACGCCATCAATAACTCTGCCACGCGGAATTAAAAGTGTGAACGAATATACGGGAAGATCAGGCGAGCCGGGTTTGGCCAGGCCGTTCAGGGCCTTCTTGATTTTTATATAATCATACTCACCCTGCCTGGTTACTGATATATCGTCTTCAGAAAATTCAATGCGGGCCTCTATAAGATTGTTTCGAACCTGTTCTTCAGCGGAAGGTATAGGCTCGCCATCATCAGGTTCAAATCCGTTGTCGATTATCAGACCTGATACGGCCTGAGCGGCAGAACTTCCGGAAACATCCGAAAGCGATATTTCTTTTGACGTTTCAGCGTTTTGTTCAGACACAGCAGCATCCGCAGTTGCTGTAACCGGTATATCATTTTTTTGTTCCGGGTCTTTTTCAATGTCCTTTTCGATACTCTTTGATCGATAAAAAATGATGCCGATAACGAATATTAACGACGCGCCAAGTAAAATTTTTATGATGCTATTATTTTTCATTTTATTTATTCGTAAAATTGCAGATGTAAAACAATATTAACGGGCAAAAAAACCATTTGTTTTTCATTTGAAATACATACGGCTATACAAATTTATTATAGCATACCTCAGAAAAACAGCAATTAAACAAACCAAAAAACGCGAGGTTTTACACCTATTTTAGCTGCTTTTACTCAAACAATTAGAACTTAAAGCCTGATCTTAATTCGTAGGCGCCGTTATCTTATAAAATATATTAGGCCAGTGATTACTGGCATCCGCATCAATCCACACGTTCGTACCGCTGGCATTCGTGCGTGGGTAATTGGTTGCCGGACTCCATACGCCGTCCAGCATGCTCGTTGTACGGTATATTATGTAATCATTGGTCGAACCATTGGTGCCGCCAAGCCACATCAGCTTGATTTCCGCATCACTCGACAGCGCCTGTATAAGTGAGCCGAACTCATTAGCGTCATGCCCGCTGTGTTTGATTATCTTGAATACGGAATCCGGATCGTTCGGAT
>JBHORK010000103.1:0-8272 GCA_042565725.1 Verrucomicrobiota bacterium | reverse complement strand
AGGTAAAAGCCAGCTCATCTATTAATGCAACCTGTTGCCCGCACCTTACAGGATCTGGTAATCTTATATTGCCTTTGTAAGGAATGTTGCCGACAGCATAGTCGCAATGACACCTCCCGGCATAACCAGATATTCAGGAGGATACGACTACTACTGCGAAAAAATTGAAGCAAAATCAGATCAGCACGATAAGACACAAAAACCTGAACCATCAACAACCTTGCATGAACCCGGCAAAAAGAACCAAACCACAAAAAAGCCCATTGAAATACGCCGTGATCTCCAAAAGAAGATCAAACACACAGAAAAACAAATTGAGAAACATGAGCAGGAACAAAAGCGTTTAATTGAAGAAATGGCCAGGAAAGATGCCGACTATAAGGAAATCAACAAAAGCCTGGCTGTAGCACAACAAAAGATCAATGACTATACCTGCCGATGGGAAGCACTTTCTATCGAACTCGATAAACAGAACTAACCTGAACGTTGCACGAACAAAACAGAATGTTTAATAAAAAGGTAATAAATACAGAGCGATAAAAAGCATTCCTCATACCCAAAACATACAGGTAGATTTTCAAAGCTATGAACTTGGGCATACTTCCGCCGGGGGGGGGCGGATGTGAACCGCTTTGCGCATTTTGTTGCCCGAGTCTGCGAGGGCTGGAAAAATAGAGTGGCAAGCTTGCCGCAGATGCAAGGCTCTGCCGACGGAACTGTATATGTATACGTGATGGAGGCAGAAACGAAGCAGATGTGGTAAGATGGCAACTCTATTTTTCCACGAAATGCGCAAAGCTTTCTTCAAACACACATAACGTGCAGAAAAAACAAGGCTCACCAATGTCAACTAAATAGCTTTTCAAAAGTGCCGCTACTAAGAACTACTGCCAGCACTGCACTTCACCGTTTTTCAAAGACACAAACACCTTGCCATTCGCCACGCTCATACCATCAAAAACCGGCATGGCGTCAAGTTTGTTTTCGGACAAAGTTTTGCCGTCAGCGCTGTTAACAACCCGAAGCACAACACCTTTATCCCCCTTGAATGCGGCAACAGATTCCGCCTCATTGCTGTAGGCCATGAGTCCGCTCTGTTTTTTACGCAGGTCCGGCGGGCCGGCAACAACAAGCTTGTCACTGGTCAGCGCCATAGCACGAACAATCAATGTATCCTTATTCGACCAGAAAGGAACTGGCGGAGATTCTTTTTGATCAGCAGAAATCGACTTCACGGGCGGCTTACCTTTTTTTCCTTTTTTCTTTTTCAATCTCGATTCCTTCTTTGAAGCGCCACCCGTAATCTGAAGCTGTTTCTTCACTCCAAACAAGTGATAAGTGTCCTCCTTGTGCCCGATAGCGCTGGCTTTAACCATTGTCCGGCCATAACCATAAACATTCTCATCGTTAAAGACCATGATTCGTCCAAATGTCGCGTCACCGCCGCCGGAAGCCCAGCCGCCGTAGCCGGAACGGACATCAGTACCCAGCAGCCAGTAAGACCGCACAAACCATTCTTCGCCTAAAAAACCCTGTATGCCGAAAAGATGCGGCTTATCCTTCGAACTTTCTTTACCATTCTTGTCGAAACGCTTTTGTTTCATGAAAACATTTTCGCCGTCACCGGAGAGAATATCTGTGTTCACACCTTCCATATCAAAACCATCTTCAGGAGCTATCTGTTTGCCTGATTGTGGATTAAAGCTACTGATAACATTCCGTGAAAGCGACTTGCCCGTAGCAGGATCAAGGCCGTATAGAACTATACCGCCGTCCAGGTAGCTGTTACGGCCGGCAGAAACATAAATTATGTCATTCTGTACCAGGACCGAACCATGTACCGGCCATGCCGATTCCAATTGACCGTATGATGCAACAACCCTGTCTTCAGGCGCTACAGTAAATTTCCAGGCCAGAGCTCCATCTTTCGCGCGCAGACAATTGAGCTTTCCGTCAGCCGACCCGAACAGCACCATCCCTTTATATATAGTAGGAGAACTGTCAATCCTGCCGCCTGCAGTATAAGCCCATTTCTCATTACCGCTTGAAACATCAAGAGCATGCACAGTATGAGCATCCACCTCCGCAACATATACCGTGTCACCAACAATAACAGGCTGAGTCAATCTGACCTGCCCTGAGCTTGTCGAAGGGCCACTGAGATTCTTTGACCAACCCTTCTGCAATGTTCCTTTAACAGTTGTCTTTACACTCCCACTGCGTGAATTATCAGCTCTATGCATAGGCCAATTGGATTTCGGATTGCGGATTTCGGATTGCGGATTCTTTCCATACGCGGGTCCTTTAGTCAATGTTCCTGAGCCCTTGCTTAAATCCTCTACCTGCCCACTACCCCGCACAGGCGCTGCCGCAAAGTACCCTTGCAGCCGCACCTTGTTAAAACAACCACAAGCATCAGGCGGCGCATAAATAAATCCGTTGGCCGGCATAATACCGTATTGGCAGGTTCCCCTTATCCAGCTGTTATTGACTAACCAGCCTTTCTTCACATCTACAACCTCAACACCCGATCTGCCGGTAAATATGTAGTTCACAGACGCCTTATTGCGGTAACAGCGATGATGCGGCATACCCACCTTCTCGCCCGTTGTATTCATATCTGTCTTCTTTTCCCCGGTTTTGAGATCATAACCCTGCCAGTCCTTCCCGACATATACAAGGCCGCCTGCAACAAAAACATCCGTCGCAGAATTATAGCTCTCGCGGCATGGTATCGACCATACTTTCTTTCCATCCGAAACAGAATACGCGATCAGCGTACATGATCCGCCACGGGAAAAACCGTTCTCATTCCATCCACCAATACCCCATTCCACTTTACCTTCTTTCGCAGCCTGCACATCATTATTCTTAGCCGAAGCATCCCTGTCTGCAACGAGCAGCATCTCGTCGGTTGCCACAACTGTAGGCGCGGAAAAAGACATACGTTTAGCGAGCGTTTCTCTCGGCGTCTTCCATATATCTTTCCCGTCCTTTGCGTTCAGCCTGCCAACACCTTCCGTATCCTGATAAAAAACGCTGCCGTTTCTTACCGTCATCGTCATAGGCAGTAAATATTTTCCCTTTGAAAAATCCTTTCTCCATAATTCCTTGCCGCTCTCGGCATCCAGCGCTGCAATATAGCGGAAATCGCTGGCCTTGGGTTCATCCCTCTCAAAGAAGCCGCGGCTACCGCCCCTATGCTTTTCGCTTGTTCCGACAACAAGATACGCTACACCTTTATCAACAGTTATCTCTTCCGTACGTTCCGTCCCTTCATAAACTTTCAGTGTTTTGCCTGTTGCAGCATCAAGCACGCTCACCGGATCGGCAAGCCCCAGAGTTACGTAGACCTTATCACCAACAGCCGCAAGCCTGCGCGGAAGATGGACTGGACCGGCACGAAAATGACGCAAGTGATCACTCCACAAAGGGATATCTCTCTTCCACAGCAAAGTGCCGTTAAAAGCGTCACGCGCCGTCAGGTTCCACTGCCCTCTGAACCGGATTGAAACATTGGGCGCTTCATCCATAATAGAGAACACTCTGCCTTTAGCAGTAACAGTAGCACTCATACTCGCCAATTCCTCATGACTCCGGCCCCACCTGGGATTTGATACCCACTGGATAGATTTAGGCGCGGCAACCACGGTATCTTTTGCCACGGCATTGTTGTCAGGGCCATTAAGGAAGTGGTTCCATTCGCCAATATTAGATGGCCAGGGTTTTGTGATCTTTTTCCCCTTAATGATAGCAACACCCAACGGTGCAACAACCCGCATAATCTCTTCACTTGTAACCTGTAACTTGTAACTTTCGTTAATCAGAAGATTGACGAGACTATCCACATACGGCAATTTCTTGCCGTCATACTGCGCAACAGTAATCTTCCCGTATAATCCCTTGCTCTTGAGATATTTCCTTGCTTTTGCGATTTTACCGGCATCAGTATCCAGGCCCTGCACAAGATATTTCTCATTAATCAATAGCTTTTCAAGGTCACTGCCATCCCCAATACCCAGCTGAACAACTATACCGCCCTTAACACCGCTGTCTTTCACGATACCGGCAAACACAGAGGCAGCCACCAATAACACCAGGCTGATCAAGCATATTCTCTTCATCTTTCTCTCCTTTTATTTTGCGCAAAGAAACATCAATCCTATCCATACTATGAAGAAACACCGCATTCCGCAGATATATTACAGGTTGGGGCCATAATTCTCCGCGTCGCCGTATTTCGTATCTCGTGAAGCGTATTTCGTGAAACGTATCTCGCTTCGCCGCGCTTGCCCTGCGACCTGTCCGCCGTAGCCTTGGCGAAGGCGGAAGCTCCTTGAGCGAAGAAGGGTCATTCTTTTCCGTCTCCATCTCTTCTTCCATCTGCTTTTTTCAGGAAGCCGCGGGATGTCAGAAACTTGTCTGTTAATTCCATTGTCTTATTAAAAGGCTCGTTATTGTTCCGTCCGTAATTAAAGAAGCCGTGTTTTCTCCCTTTAAATGGCACAACCTCGCATCTGTTTCCCTTGTTGTTCATTAACTTCTGGAATATTTCAATTGCGGCGACAGGTACGGTTGTGTCTTCTGCGCCGTGAAAGATTATAAACGGCGGCAGTCCCTCTTTTACATGATCCGCTGGTAATATCTTTCTTATGCGTTCGGTGATTTTGTCGGCGTTTTTATCGTTCTCAGTCAGGCCAAGTACGGGATTAAATAGGACAAGCGCGTTGGGTTTGGAACTTATGGAAAGGTCTTCTCCTTTGTTTTCCATGTTTTCAATCATTGCTGTACAGGCCGCTATATGACCGCCTGCCGATCCGCCGCCTGAAACGATTTTGTTCGGATCAACTCCGAGTTTGCCGGCATGAGTGCGAACCCATCGTATGGCGGACTTTGCGTCTTTTACGCATTCGAACGGACTGGTACCATGCCGGCTTTTTACGCGGTATTCCGCGGACATGGCAACCATGCCGCGTGAGGCGAGATATCTGCATTGTTGATAGAACTGTTTCGGAGTGCCGCTGCTCCAGCCGCCGCCGAAAAAGAAAATAATTGCCGACGATTTGATTTTTGGGTCGTGATTCTCCGGAACAAATATATGCATTCGGAGCTTTATCTTATCGATGGTCTTATATGTAACAATTTTTACGGGTTTGGAAGGAATTCTATCTTTTACGTTTGTTCCCGACATGGCCAGCGTAAAGCAGGTCATTACCAGTATAATTGCTTTCGCAGTACCATTCATGCACATAGTTAAGCATTAATATGAATGTAAATTCAAGCCTGGGAATAGAGGGGGTAGAAAGGGATAATAGGAGACGCGGCGACACGGCTAATGGGAGAAGAGGAGAACCGGGGGAACCTTTTGCCTCCTTTATTCTGGCTTCCCTTGGCGCGCCGTAGCCTTGTGCGAAGGCGGCTGAATCCTGGATTCTTCTTTCTTAGTTTGTTGCATGGATTGGGGCGTTTCCTTATACTCCGTTTTTAAAGAAAGGATATATCATGTTTAAAAATGGTGTTTTATTTTTGTCGGCTATGTTTGTGCTGTCATGCGTGAGTATTGGTTCAGACGCGGATGATGGATGGATCTCATTGTTTGACGGTAAGACTTTGGATGGCTGGATCCAGAAGAATGGTACTGCGACGTACCGGGTCGAGGACGGAGCAATTATCGGTAAGACTACTAAGGGAAGTCCTAATTCTTTTCTGTGCACGGTCAAGGAGTATGGTGATTTCGAATTGGAGTTTGAAGTAAAGCTGATCAACAATGAACTCAATTCGGGTGTGCAGATTCGTTCTCAGACAAAAGCGACAAACGACAAGAAAAAGTTTGGTCGTGTTAATGGACCTCAGGTGGAAATTGAGGCTTCGGGCGATAAGGGCGCGGAAGCTGGTTATATCTACGGTGAAGCCTGCGGCGGCTGGATGACGCCAAAGGACAGGTTGAAGCCGCGCAAGGTTTTCAAGGATGGCGAGTGGAATAAGTACCGTATTGTCGCGAAGGGTGCGCGTATCCAGACATGGATTAACGGTGAGCAGATTGAAGATCTTACGAGCGAAGCGAAATTCAAATCACATCCAAAAGGATTTATTGGACTCCAGGTCCATGGTGTTGGAGGGAGAGGGCCGTTTGAAGTTACGTGGCGCAAGATCAGAATAAAAGTTCTGGATTAGGCTGAACATTAGCGGGATAAATTGGATACTTGTCCCACAGGGCGGGATTGATTGTTCTTCGGGTTACAGAGAATGATAGACTCTGTGCGAAGGATACGACCCCAGCTTCCTTATCACCGCCGCATGCTTCCCCGCCTTAGCCAGGACAGATTTTAATATCGGCTTCTCCATACTTTCATTAACATCTATGAAAAATGCATATTCTCTTTCCATGGGCCTTCTTGGTATTCCCGACGCAGGCCGCGATACTATCCTCGACAAATTTAACCCTGCATCTTTAAAAGGTATGAGGAAATCGCATAATGCGCCCGGCTTATTAAGAAGACGTACACCCAGGCTGGTTTTTTTCTTCCTGGGAAAAGACAGACATTTCCTGCTGATCACAAAAAAATCAGTTACATTCGGTAACTTCGAACCGGGCGGGATAGGACATCTAAGAACATCCAGATCATAGATTGCAGCCGTGCTTCTGGAACTTATCGCTGCCGACTGACTATTCTCAGACGCATGACTTGCCGCTGTAGCCGTACTGTTAACAGGGATTCGTTCCGCTTTCGGATACTTTTTCTTTAACCATTGCTCACAATGTTTTAACGGCGCTTCGTGAGAATAAATCCGCTTTATCTCTTTTCCCTTCCTGCCCAGCAACGCTAATTTAACATTTACGGAGATTTCTTCTTCTATTTCCAACGACATAGCTTCGTCAAGCAAGGCATCAACAGTCTGGTAGATATAACCGCTTGAAGAGTTCTCAATAGGCACAACACCTTTTCGGGATGGTTTAGCGGCAACATATTCGCAGATCTCACGAACCGTGGAAAAACATTTGTATGCCACACGATTACGCTTATATCTTTTTTGGGCGACCTGGGAAGAGTACGTGCCTTCAGGCCCAAGATATATTATTTCTGGAACAGACATACAAAACCTCTAACTTGTTATTGTTATTGAAAACATGGCGATTCTATCTTCATCAACAATCTTTGGGAAGCATAAAATGAATCCGTATTTCGTGAAGCGTATCTCGTATCTCGCTCCGCCGTGTCGCCGTTTCGCCGCGTCACTTTTCTCTGCTCATGCAACGTTCAGGCTGGATATATTTCAGTTTTTCTGTAAAATCCAATAACTATTAATAATATAAACAACAAAGCTCTAGGCAATACCAGATACCTTCCTAAAGGATTACTAATACTGCATGAAGACAGGGATCTGCTCGTAATCCATAAACCGGAAAAATTACTCAGTATCTCCACAGGCAGACGAGAAGGCAAACACAACAGGCAGAAGACCGCCTATAGTGCGCTTACCGATTATGTAAAGAAAGGCGCCGCCAAATCCAGAAACAGAATTTTCATAGTTCACAGACTTGACAAAGACACCTCCGGCGTCATGCTCTTTGCTAAAAACTTCAAGGCAAAAAGCTTCATGCAGGACAACTGGGATAAAACCACCAAAAAGTATCTTGCGATAGTCCATGGCGAGCTGAAAGAAAAGGAAAGAACCCTTTCCAGCTATCTGACAGAAAACAAAGAACTCAGGGTATATGCAACCGGTAACAGAAACAAAGGAAAACTGGCGCAGACAAAATACAAGGTAATCAAAGCCACAAAAAAATACAGCTTACTGGATATAGAGCTTATAACAGGCAGGAAGAATCAGATTCGCGTTCAAATGGCAGACGCCGGCCATCCGGTTATGGGCGACAGGAAATACGGCAGAAAAAAGAACCATAACGATACAAAAGGCAATAAAACAGTGAACAGCAGATACATGGCCCTTCATTCATATAAGCTTATCTGCATTCATCCTTACAACGGAAAACAGATGACCTTCACCTCGCCGCCCCCTCCCATTTTCAGCAGTCTACCAGGCCTGAAAATCGATCTTGATTTCTAAAACCTTCTCCCCATCTCGTATCTCGTATTTCGCATCTCGCTCCGCCGTGTCATTTTTTTCCCTAAAACCTAGAACCTAACACCTTCTCCTCTTCTCCCATCTGCGTCCATCTGCGTTCATCGGCGGTTTCTCTTCTTCCTCTCCTCTTCTCCCCTTCCCCGTGTCTCCGTGTCGCCCATAACCGGATGGCCGGCGTCTGCCA
>JBHORK010000102.1:0-8951 GCA_042565725.1 Verrucomicrobiota bacterium | reverse complement strand
GGATATTCCTGCTGAAACACGTGATTCTCTCAAAGTTATGAAGAAAATGCCAACAGCGCCTTCCATGCAGAACTCTGAGTATCAGGCAGTATCTCTTACCGCGCTTGTTGGCATGGCACTCGCTCCGCAAGATCTTGAGTTTAATCTTGTTCCCGATTCTGTTGCACTGAAAAGAGGTCTTATTCAAAAGGCAAAAAGCCTAACTACCCTGGGTATTATGATAATGACGCTCCTTGTGTCTGTTTCCTTGTATTCTATACTGAAACTTTACTTTACCCGGAACTATCTGGATGATTTGACGAAGAAAATAGAAAAAAGCAGTACCATAGTAGCAAAAATTGAGGAAAAGCAGAATATGGTTCAGTTAATACGGAAACGTCGGGATTTTAGATTTTCGGCTGTTAACCTGCTTTCCTCAATACATAGTCTGGTGCCGGCAGAAATTTATCTTGAGACTTTGGATGTAAATATTCTGGAAAATCAGGTTATTGTTGCAGGATGGGCCGATTCAACCAGAAACGTGAGAGCATTTATTGAAAAGCTGAAGCAGTTACCGCTTTTCAAGAACGTAAAAGAGAGTGGGCCGGCCTCTATGGATAAATCGGCCGGAAAATACAGGTTTCAGATTATTTGTACTATGGAGAAGAAGTAATGATTTTTGCGAAACTGGATAAGATTTCTGTACGCGAGAAGCTTGGTTTCTCTATTGCCGGGCTTTTCCTGTTTGCCCTTTTGATGGATCATCTTATACTGCAGCCTGTTGCCAGGAAATTGGGAAGTATGAAAACTGAGATTAGAAATAAGAATCTCGAATTCAGGTACAATTCGGATATGATAGAAATAGAAGCTGATGTTACCCGGCAATATCAGGAAATAGATAAATTTATTACCATTTCGCATTCTGATGATGAAACAATTAATGAAATGAAAGGCGAGATTGATGATTTAGTGAAAATAGCCGGTATGCAATATAACTCAATGAATGATCGTGAACCTCATGCACCCAAAGAGCGGCCAGACTCGAATTGCAAAGAATTTTTCGTTGAGATTGGAGGATTTGAAGCTAAAACGGAGGATTTAATAACTTTTCTCTATAAAATACGTGAACAGCCGATGCTTCTGAGGGTTGTGAATTTGAAGATCAGCCAAAAGGAAAAGGGTTCTGTGAAAGGCAATATGCTTATAGCAAAGCTGATGAGATCACCCGATCCGGAATTAACAACACCCAGGAATGAGGCGGCGGCACCCTGATGGCTGTAGGCAAAGAGAGACTCCTATCCCGTGGGCCTTTTGAAACAGATGGATATTAATAAAACAGATTCGAAGACATTTGAGTCAGACGCAAACGATCATCCTTTTGCAAGACCAAACAGTGAAGCTCTTCCTAAGGTGCTGGATCCTGCCGTCACAATGGCAGTTGTTCAGCGGTATATTGAATCTGAACGGGGCAGAAACCGCAGAACATTATTGTGGATGAGTTCTATATTTCTTTTTGTTGCAGTTACCATACTGCTTCTTTTTGTCTCAATTAGTATATTTATGGTGAAGAACTCACGCAGATCTTTCGTAGAAATTGAAAAGATAAAGGACGAAACCATTTCTGATGTAGTAAATATTTCCGGCAAGATGAGCATGCTTGAGAATAACCATGGTAAAATCAGCGATGTTGTCAAGAGCCGCCAGGTCCGGCAGGAGAAGCAGGAGAAATTATTCAAATCCGACCTCGAAAAATTTGCTGAATGGGTAATGTTAAGCAACTCCAGAAAAGCGGAAACATTGTCTGCTATGGGGAAGCGAGTGAAAGAACTTGAAAGTAAGATAGCGGAAGATGAGAAAAAGTTTGCAAAGATAAAAAACCAATATGAGACATTATTGGATACAATACATAATCTTCCTGCCAGAGAGCCTGTAACCAGGAACGATGCCGAGCCTCCTGATAATGATATGGACACCGCGCCCCTGTTTAATGTTCCTGAGTTTGATATCAATGATGAGCCAATGTTAAGTGAGACTAACCTTTTGGATGTTCCAAGGCCTAAGCCAAATGGAGAAATATCAGTAGTTGCGTTTCCTAATGGCGATAGGTATGAAGGTGAGTTTAGCGGCGGGTTTTTTAATGGATGGGGTATATATTATTACAGCAACGGTGATAGATATGAAGGCGATTTTAAAAATGATATGAAACATGGGCAAGGTGCTTTCTATTCTAATAACGGGGACAGGTATTCCGGCGGATACAAGAACGATATGAAGAATGGCAGGGGTTCCTTCCAGTTTTATAACAAGGATAGATACATTGGTGATTTTAAGGACGACAGGATAAACGGCAAAGGTACAATGCTGTATCGTAACGGAAATAAATATGCCGGAGATTTCAGGAATGGCCTTAGGCATGGGAATGGTGTTTTGTATTTTAGTAATGGTGATATCTATCAAGGCGATTTTAAAGACGATTTAAGAGAGGGTAAAGGCACTTACATTTATACTGACGGCGCGAAATATATTGGTCAGCATAAAGAAGGGAAAAGAAACGGCAAAGGACGTTATGTTTATGCCAGCGGAGAGGAATATATTGGAGAATATAAAGAAGGAAAAAAACACGGCCAGGGCACTTGTGTTTATCCTAACGGGTTGCGGAGAAAGGGTTTGTGGAAGGACGACAAATTCGTGAAGGAAGTTGATGAATAGTCGTTCCTGAAAAGATCTTACCTGTTCTCCGTAGCCTTGCGCGAAGGATGGATCTGTGTCCCTCAGCGGTTAATAAATCTTACTCATACAATGTTCGGACGGAATCTCTGTAGTCTTTAATCGCGGCATTTTTCTTCAGATCTGCTAATAATTGTTTCAGGTTTTCTTCCTGTTTTTTCTGTTTTAGATATTTAATTACTATTTCACGTGGAAGAGGCTGGGTTTTGTTGTGTTCCAGTGTTTGTATGATATGGTAGCCTTCATCGGTTTTTATTATTGGTCCGATCGTGTTTACCTCCTGTGAGAAAGCAGCATCTTCTATCGGTTTTTTCATAGTGCCCCGCTTAAATGATCCAAGATACCCTCCTTTTTCAGCGCTTGGACAATTGGAATGTTTACGTGCAAGCGTCGCAAAGTTGGCGCCTTTCAGCAGCTGCTTTCTGATTGCTTCTATCTGTTTCCTTTTGTCCGTTTTTGAGGATTCACTGTCGTTTGAATAAACAGTTATCTGTATATGACGTGCCATGACATTCTCGGGAACGGGGTTTTTCGCGCAATAGTTTGAGATTTCCTTTTCAGGGATATCGAGGTTAATGTCATTCATAAGTTTGTCTAAAGCTATTTTGGTTTGAACGAATAACCTGATGTTCTGCTCTGGGATGTTGCTTATTGCCTCCGGGTCTAACGTAGCCAGTATTTGTCTGATTTCTTTGTCTTCTTCGCTTTTGGTTATTGTAATATTTCTTCTGCCCAATTCTTTTGCCACAAGTATTCTCTTAATGAAGCTTTCAGCACCAAGGTCCGTCATTTTGCAGTCAAGTTTCTCAAGTTGTTTTGGTTTGATGCCGGAGATTGCTATCAGGGTTTTGGCTTCCAATTCGGCCTGTTTCCGTGTCAATGTTTCTCCTTCTGCTTCGACAATAATGTTTGGGAGATTATTTTCTGCTTCCTTTTTGGATATCTCGGGAAGAGAACTGCACCCTATCCACATTATCGGGCAAGTTATCGCTATACAAAGTGGAAGGAATATTTGATTTGTTATTTTGCGCATAATGCGGACCTCATTCCGTCTATCGGTTGCGGTTGCGCAGCTCGCCTGCCCGAGCCGACACGTCTCGGGTCGGCCAGGGAAACGTCATACGGTTGCGGCATTCTTTCCTCTCTTCCTAACACCTGCAACCTGACTCCTTTCCCCATCTACGTGTATCTGCGGTTTCAATTCTTAATTCTGACTCCTGACTCCTGAATCCTGACTCCTGACTCCTGATCAGGATAACATTCCTGAAACAATCCTTCGGCTTGAAGGAAGAAAGTCCAGATGATAGTTCAAAAACATGCCAAGCAGTTGTTTCAATTCGATAATATGTTTGTGGTTACATTTTGTATTTTGCGCGCGGCGAGGAGTTTTGGCGTTCTGCCAGCTTCTTAGCATGGCAACAAGGTCTGCTGATATGTGATGAGATTCGAGGTGCCGTTTCCGGGCGCAGTTAGCGCACAGGAATCCGCCTCCAACGTATGAAAAGAGCGGACTGCCCGAATCAGGTGCTGAAAGATCTATATGGCAAATCAGGCATTTGGAGAACTGGGGCGCAAACCCTAGTATTTCCATGAACTTGAGCTCAAACCAGAGCATGAATTGGAAGGTTGCGGCTCTATGGCAGAGAAAATCGAGGCTTTGATCAGCAAGCCTGTACAGTTCCGGTTGATTATGACCTTCGGGGCTTACGCGGGATACAAGATCGCATACATACGAAGCTAGAAAGGCGGCTTGCCAGTTCTTTCTGAAGCTGGATCTGGTTTTAAATGGAGAGCATTCTCTGATGATGTGCAATCCGTTCCGTTCGCGTGTGTAGAAAAGCAGTTCGCAGGTGTAGAAAAGATCGTATTGTCCAAGAAATGCGCTCTTCGGTCGACGTGCGCCTTTCACGATGGTAGCCAGTTTGCCGTAATCGGAAGTCAGCCATGTTACTATGTGTGAAGTTCTTGAGAAAGGTGCAATACGCAGAACAAGAGCGTTCGTTTTGTCAATCATTACAACTCAACCAGTTTGTGGATAAGTAATATTGTAACGCCGAAATAGATCAGGAGAGAGGAAATGTCGTTGGTAATGGTAACGAAAGGGCCGGAGGCTACAGCGGGATCAATACGCATTTTGTTTAAGACTATCGGCACCATCGTCCCGAATGTAGTTGCAAATGTCATGCCGGAGAATAGGGCTAATGTAACAGTAATAGAGAGGTGGAAAGGTGATATTAACGGGTTGATTTCTTCGAGTGTGGCGGCAAAAAAGAAATGCGCTCCTGTTCCGATAATAACACCGCAAATACTGCCCATCATAGCTCCAAGCATTATCTCTCTCAGCAGGAGAGAGAACACATTTCGTCCCTTCAAATCACCCAGAGCAATACTGCGAACCATAAGCGTAGAAGACTGAATCCCTGTGTTTCCGCCCATTGCCAGCATTACAGGAACAAAACATATTAACACCGCAATAGTAATGTTTTCGGTGCAAGCTATGAATTTGTTAAGAATAAAAGCAGTAACAAAACCGCCAAGAAGTGTAATGAATAACCATGGCAGTCGTACAAAACAGCTTTTAAGAATAGAAGGTCTCTCCAGTTCTGCATCATCAGAACCCGCAAGACGAAATATGTCTTCTGAAGCTTCTTCCTCCATGACATCAATCACATCATCGGTTGTAACTCGTCCGACAAGTTTTCCTGCATTGTCAACAACCGGTATGGCTGACAGATTGTATTTGTTCATCTGGCTTGCTACTTTTTCCTGGTCCATATCCACGGGGACCGCGATAAAATCTCTGTGTACCAACGCATCCAGCATTTTTTGACGATCCCGTTCGCGAAGAAGCTCCCATATGTCGGCATAACCGATAAGCTTATCGGTTTCGTCCACGATATATGCATACAGAAATTGTTCATCAACATCGAGATATGCTATGGCTTCAAGCGCTTCACCGACCGTCTGGTTCTCATGCATGGCCACAACATCTGGAGTCATAATGCCGCCAGCCGTCTCGTCATCGTATTTCAACAGTTTCCGAACGTCCTCGGATTCCTCTTCTTCCATAAGATCCAGAATCTTCCTGGACCGTTCTGCGGGCAGTTCGCCTAGAACATCGGCGGCATCGTCCGGTGCCATCTCTTCCACTATGTCAGATATTTCGTCTACACTTAATGAATCGAGAACATCTGATTCCGCCACTGTCTCAAGTTCGGCAAGAACATCAGGTTTGATCTCGTCAGGCAGGAGCGAGAAGATCTTCTGGTGGGCGTGATGAGGGGCACGGTCTATAATGTCCGCTATATCTGCGGGATGACACGATTCAATAAGGGGTTTCACCTCTTCCCATGCTTCATCGTGAATAAGGCCGTCGATTCTTTTATCAGGTGGTTGTCTCCGAGGCATCAAGCTTCTCCGTTTTTATGTTGTCGCCATGCTTAAACCATGTTTCCAGTTTATCCAGTAGAGTAGGGTGGTCATCACCTTCCTCGCCGGGAGCAACCGCGCCTGCCGACATTATAAATGTAAGAGCATCGGTTACGGGTATATTCAAAGGTATCACTTCAGATTTGGGAACAAGAATAAAAACGCCGGATGTTGGATTTGGCGTGGTTGAGATAAAAAGACTGATGCACTCCTCGTTCTTTCCGTGCTTCATGTGCTTTGCAACAGACGCCGGAGCATTTGCCGTTATAAATGCTAATGAATACAGTCCTTTACGCGGATATTCAACAAGAACAACTTCCTTGAAAAGTGTTTTTCTCTGCGTGAAAAGTGATTCACTGATCTGTCGTACAGATGTGTAAATGCCTTTTATGACCGGTATGCGGGTTAAAAGCTTATCACCGAATTGATATAAACGTTTTCCAAAGAAATTTCTTACCAACAGTCCGACAAGGTAAAACGCGACTATTATAATCGCTATAGTGATGAGTCTGAGCGCAAATTTCTGGACCCCTGATCCAAAGATGTTTTCGAATATTTTTTTGTTTACCAGCCAGTCGGTTGCCAGTTTGAAGAAAAAGTTGAAGATGATAATCGTGGCGGCCACCGGGACTGTCAAAAAAAGACCTACCAGAATATTGGCCCTTACTGATTTTATAAGCTTTTTAAACATAATTTAAGACTCCTTTTGTTCCATCAAATCTTCTACCAGCTCTAGTTCGTTCGCTTTCTTAAGCCAGCGTAATTCTCTCCGTCTCATACGTGTGTGGCCGGCTGTATCTGAGTCCGACTCGCCTAGAAGATGGTTGCATCCATGCGCTATGTAAAGAGCCAATTCTTTTGACGGGCTCCAGCCCCTGGCGGGTTTCAGTGCGCGCTCTACATTAACAATTATTTCCCCGCTGAAAAGAGTTCCTTCTCCCGGTATTGGATCATACCTAAAGCTAATCACGTCTGTTGTATCAAACTTTGCCAGATGTCGCTGATTAATAACACTGATTTCCGCATCATTTGTCAGAAGAACAGAAATTTCTTTCCAGTCCTTATCACGGTCGAGTCGGCAGACCTGACCCATCAGATGGTTTGTCAGCTTTCTTATTTTCTCTGTGTGCGTCCGACAAAGCTTTTGCTTGTTGTTTATCTCGATTTTCATCTTCTGGATAAGGAACTCTTCCATGAAACATGTTTGTTAAAGTGAAGACAAATGAACGTTTGATTCTCGCTAGATCTATGAGAGTTAAATTACATTCATCCAGCTGTCCGTCCTCTAACCTTGTATTTACAATATCATTGACAAGGCCTTCTATGTTGCCGGGTGTTGTTTTTTTCATGCTCCGTGATGCTGCTTCTATGGCATCTGACAGGCAGATAATGGCTGTTTCCCTGGAAGACGGTCTGGGACCGGGATATCGGAAGTTACTCTCGTCTATCTTTTTGCTGCCATTGGTTTGCACGCCATTTTGCTGGTCCAATTCAAATTCGAGCTGAGACTTGGCTTTGTGATGAAAATACGAAAGCAGGCTTGTGCCGTGATGTTCGCGTAAGGCTTTTCTTATAACCTCCGGCAATTTATGCAGTTGGGCAAGGCTTAATCCCTCCTTTACGTGGGAGGTGATTACCAGCGTACTCATACTGGGCAGGAGATCATCATGCGGATTGTTTTGTAATTGAATATTTTCAGCAAAGAATTCTGGCTTAGTAAGTTTGCCTATATCATGAAAATATGCCGACACCCGCGTGAGAAGAGAATTTGCGCCTATCTCATCAGCTGCTGCCTGGGCAAGACTGGCGACAAGAAGGCTGTGGTGGTATGTGCCGGGGGCCTCAATTGCCAATCTCTGAAGTATAGGATGACTGAGGTCCGACCATTCGAGAAGAGTTATGTCTGTTGTTACTTGAAACACTGCTTCAAATGCGGGAAGAATCATCAGGAGTATTAAAGCGGAGAAGAGCCCGCTTATTAAGCATGCAGCTGCCTGATGCAGTACCGGCATGAGCTCCGGATTTTCCCAGTGCAGTGCCGTAAAACCGAAAACACATGCTATTTCTGCTAATCCTGCCACGATTCCTATTCTGATAACCTTTGAGCGTGTTCGGATTCCCCGTGCCGCCTGTGCCGTGACTACAGTTGCTATCAGACCGGTAACAAAGAGCGGGAGACTCCGGCCAGCCATCAAGCCTATGACCAGTGATGTCCATACTCCGACAGCGACAGCCGCAGTGCTGTCCACCAGAATTGTTGTGATAAGGGGCGCAAAAGCAAAAAGAAGAAGAAATCTGGCTGTTTCTTCAGGGATCCAGTTAGTGGTTTCTGCAGTATAAAGTATAGTTTTAGCTAAAATAAGTGAGATGAGCGATATCAGTGAAAGTAAAAGAATTCTTGAGTTCTTACGGAGAATCTCCGGTTTAACTATTTTAAGGAACAGCCCCACCGCGAATAGTCCCAACAGCGAGAAAGCGCCATCACTTGTTAATGAAAAGATGATTTCGGGATCTCCCGTCCGCTGGATAATGTGTTCAATTGAAAGAATAGTTGTTACCAGGACCCATAACAGAAAAGCGATAAACAGTCCCATTATGGGATTTGCTTTCAGGGGGATTTTACCGGGAACCGTCTTGCCGGCCTGCTTTTCGCGGCTTTTCGTTTTCTTTGCCCTGACCTTTGATACTTCTTTCTTCATCATCTTTCTCCAAAACCGAACAATGATAGGTTAGTTCTCTGTGATTGTCACCCCCTAATTGAGTCGGGGGAATTTGCGCTGTAAGCGCAAATTCAAAGGGGTGGCAGGGGGTAGAAA
>JBHORK010000101.1:0-9016 GCA_042565725.1 Verrucomicrobiota bacterium | reverse complement strand
ATTTTAGCAGGGAAAACTAACATTTCATATGGTCCAGTTTTTAGGGGCCAAACCAATACACGTCTCCCAGTCTTCTTTTAAACCTTCAAAAATACCGTCACTATTAAAAGCTATTTTTGTTGTGAGTTTATATCTGTGTTCGTCATTTATTTCCTTATAGACGAATTGATTCTGCGTTTCACGCTGGGGTTTTCCTATTAATTGTAGCACATCATCTTTATTCATCCCTTTTTCAATGAAGCCAAGTTTTCCTTTGAAGTAGTTTTCCTTGAGAAATTCATTCTTTAGCGAGTGTAGGTCTTCCATTCTGGTTTTTAATTTAACGCTAAGAGCAATTTTCAAATATATGTCTTCAGGTAACGGCATGTGAGTTATATCCTTCAGGATAACCCTGTGTTTGTCCGAAAGGGCTTCTATTTTCTTTATTGCCCCATGTGTTAAAAAAGAAATCTTTAAGAGATTGTTATTATGCGGAATATATTTTGCGTATGCAATACGACCACACATACAAATCCTGTAGTCAAATTCGTTTGCTTCTTGTAGCTCTAATACGCAGTAGTTCTTTTCACCATATTGCAAGGCATATGTCTTTATGAGAACAGCATTCGTTGTATAAGTTCCAGGAGATTCTGGGGACACATCAGTGAGAACTTTAAAATATTCATATCCTTCGTGAATGTTTAATTCTAAATCAGGGTATTTGGGATAATAAAAAGACACTATTTCGTCTTCGTGTTTCACCCATTTGTTGAAATTTGTTTTTGAGAATAATGCTGGTTGCTCTTCTTTTTCGGACTCAATTTTTTTGAGAATATCTTCAGGAAATTGTGGTGTTATTGGCAAGATTTGAATGCGTTCTTTTACTTTATCAAAATCTTTGAACAGTTCTTTGGGTTCTACGGTTTCGGCTGGAAGGGTTATGCATGAAGGAATAGTGGCTGAAAAAGTCAGCAGTATAAGGATTTGAAGAAATGATGCTTTACGACAACCTGATGCGTTGATGTTTTGTTTTATTGGGATCATCATTATTGCCCGAACAATTAAGTGATTATAAACCAGAAATGCTGTAAATCAACAGAAACAACTTTAAAAAGGTTGAACCCGATCTTCCCACCCCACCACCCCCCACAAAAACCATTAGACTTAGCCGTAATTAGTGATAAACTGTATGTCCGGAAGGCGGGGAATATTATGCGGGGGAGAAGGGAATCTTATGGACAAATCAGCTATAACTCTTACCTACAAGAACAAACTCCTTAATCCCTTGTTATGGAAAGAAACCTCCGTAGATCTTTTAGATTCCGCAAAATTGTTTGAGCAGAATATCAATGAATACTGGAAATCAAATTCCAAGCAAAAATATAAGAAATACCTTAAAACTTATATGATGTTAGTTGCATACGCTTTGGAGAATCTATTCAAAGGCATTATTGTGGCAGACAACAGGGATTCCTTTATGGCTGGAATCGAATCCAAGTTTCCTGAAGATTTGAAATCTCATAAATTGTTAGATCTCGCCGAGAAAGCAGGGTTGTCTACGGATGATAATGACAAGGATTACTTAGGAAGATTATCAAGGATGTCTGTGTGGGAAGGCAGATACCCTGTTCCATTAAATGCCGATAATTTACCAGGGAAGAATGCATCTGGTCTGTCGGATAAGTTTATTGCTCGTGACTATTTTAGCAGGGATGATGTTGCCAAAGGATATGATTTGTTTCGCCGTGGATTATTGATATTTGAAAAGAAAGATTTATCGGAAGTAATGCATAAAACTTTTTAATATGAGACTGCTCTGTAATATGGATTTCGGTTTTCCGGGAAAGTTTAATGCCTTCACTATTGCAGGTTATCGCTTTGAGCCTGTTGTTGATAAGCAACCTAAAAGAAGACAACAACATTCGGAAAGACTTCAATATAAAGACATAAGAAAGCATGTTGTTAACGCTCGTGTTTTTCTGCCGTCATCGCAACCAGAATCAATTCTTTTTAAAGGCCGAGGAAGTATATCTAAACATAAAGACAAACTGATTGATGATCTTCTGGCGATTATTTCAATTCTTATTAGGCGAAACGTAAGGAAAAAGGCGGATATGTACAAAAGGGACTTCCCGTTATGTGCATCAAATCAACTTAACGGTGTGGCTAAGAATTCAGATGAGCTGTGTGAGTCCTTGGCTATTGCACTACAAAAGATTCAAGACTCCGAATGGCAGGCAAGATATGATAATGGCTTTCAAATAATTGAATTATTACATCTGTCAAACACCGTAAATATTGAACTTCGTTTTTTGGCTTATATGATGATTTGGGAATATTTGTATTATTGTCACCATAAAGATCGGCTAACGGAAAAACAGATAAATGACAAACCTCTTGAGCAACAAATATCTTGGCTTATTAGGGAGTTTGGGTTGATAAAAAAAGATTACAAAGAACAGGTCATAAAATGCCAATTATTTAGCCAAATACGGAATCAGGTAGCTCATGGGGGGAAATTCCGAACAAAGCAACTCAAGGGAATGCTTAACGGAGCCCAACCAGCTTTGTTATATAAGTACATGAATTTGTTTGAATGCATGACAGAAAACCTTGTGCTTTCTACAATAGGTATCAATAGTTTGCTTGAAGATTGGGCGTTAAAAGAGCTGATGAAGAAAGGCAAAGTATATGGATATGAAGAAGAGGTAAGATTTGGATTATAACATTAACTCTCCCATGTCATTCCTTCCCAACCTTCATGCCATTTCTTATAAGCCCATTTAGCAAGCGGTTGTACTTAACCCAAAACAACCACTTTTTCGGCAATCAATCTCTTTTCGCCTCGTTCGCTTTCAATACGCCCTTTTACTTCAACGGTAATTCCTGCCTTAATTCGACCTTCTATCTTTGAAAACACCTCTGGGAAGACAAGAACCTCAGTTTTTTTATTCTCATCAACAAGATCAAACGTACACATCTTGTCTTTTAGCTTTCCGGTTGTAAAGATTTCCAAGTTTTGCAGTACGCCTTTACTTGTAACCTGCTCAGAATTGTCCGCATTATTTATATTATCTATGGGCATTATCATTGTTTATCTCGGCATGGATGAATGGTTAAAAGAATTTCTCAACCGTAGGGGAATTGCAGTATGGGCAGTAATTGTCATTCTTAATTTTGGGATAACCACCCTTACCTTTTCTTGCACAATCTTGACACCACGTTTTTCCGCATTTCTTACATCTTCTCATGCCGTTTGAGTGATTGCATTCAGGACATTTAGCCATTTAACACCTCCTGATTAAACCATTTTTCACATCCATAAATCACATCGCCAAATCAATATCATCTGCCAATTTTCTAAGCCGTTTCATATCCTTTTCAACATACATACAGGCGGAAAGAAATTCTAATGGATAATGCGTTTTAAGATAGGCCTGCTTAAGACATAAATCCGCCAATTCTAAAGAAGTTTTTTTAGATGCCCAGTATTGAGAAGCCTCTTGTAGTTTATCCAGGATTGAATTGGCTTCAGAATCATCTATATCGCTTACTTTTTTACATGCTTGAATAAAAAGCTCTTTATCTTCATGAGAATATGTTGCTTCTCTCATTTTGTTCACCATAGCAAGAGCCGTATTTTTATCAAAACCGCTGAGTGTCGTAATTGTCAGTTCAGCATCTTCTTTGAAAAAGATAAGGCCATAAGTATTTTTTAGTAATGGTTTAAGTTTGGGATGTGGGTACGTAGTTTCAGTTTTTAAACATTCTCTATTCAGATATTCATCTAAAAAATATTTTTCATAAGGTACACAGAGGGCAATTAGATTAGCTAAAAGGATTGTGTTATCAGTTGGCATCTTACGAACAAGATCCAGCATGTTCTCGTTTTCCATTGGCAGTATTCCGGTTATATCGCCCCTGTTTATCAGTGCCAGTGATTCTTCATCATCAAGAGGAATATCAGAGACAGAAATTTCGGTTTCTCTATGTGTCTGAACAAAATGTAGCGTATCATTGATAACTTGGTTCATGTCACTGATTAAGGTTTCAATGAATTTGTCTTCGTTTTCTCCATCTGTAAAAGGATAATGCGAGCTTTTCATTGTTCATTTCTCCTGGCGTTAAGTTCCGTTAAAGCAAAATCTCTTAATCGTTCTTCCTGTTTCTTGTACTTCGCCCATCCTTTTCTTTCAGGCTCAGTCTCAATTTCTATGCACTCTTTTATGCTATAGAAAAAATCTTCCCAGTAATAATTATGTTCATCGTTTAATGCTCTTTCTAAAGATTTTATCCTTCTTTCCAATCGTTGCTGAAAAAGAGGATCTAGGCCTGAAGCATCAATGGGCGGAATGGTAGGAATAGGTCTTTTAATAATCTGTTTGGGCTTTGGCCTGGAAGATACATCGGGAATAGGGCGTTTTATGGTCTGTTTGGGTTCTGGCTTGGAAGGCGCATCGGGAATAGGGCGTTTAATGGCTTCTTTAGATTGTTTAAGCGTATCGTTAAAGGGTTGAGAGTGGTCAATTGAGGTGCCTTGAGGAAAAAGCTTATGAGACAATAATTCTACTTTTTTTCCCTGTCGCATTTTAAATTCGGCTTGAGATAGAGATGGAATGAGGTCAGGTGTATTCCAATTGTACCAGAGTAGACTTGGGCATTGTCGGTATTGCAGATAATTTTGTTTTGTGAAAAAGCTCATATACAAGCTTTTGACTCTTATGTGTGCGGGCGTCAAGTGTTAAGCAGGGAAAAGTGAGGGTTTGTAAGGTTTCCCCCACAAAATTTAAAAGACTTTGTCCAGTTTCCCTTGCAGACATGATTTAAAATTTGGTGTAATATACCGCCTTTAATTATCGGTTGAGTGAGAGAAAATTATCAGGCCAAATCTTAGCGTCTTTTAAATAGATTTTTAACCGGAGATATTTTCAGCAAGACTTTTTCTGCAATTGATGGTGACAATCAGAGGCAAACAAACATATGAATGATTTTCAGCAACAATTGGCTGGGTTTGAGACTAAAACTTCGCATCTAATTAATGATTAGAATGATTGGATAAATCTTAGCAAACAACAGGAGGTATGATGACAAAGAATCGTTACGCTATTATTATCGGCATTGACAAATATAAGCATCCACGTATTGACGAGTTACATTATGCGGAAAACGATGCGTTAAGTATGCGATCAATATTTACAACTAAGAGTGAATATAGGATTCCCGAAGAGAACATGCAGTTTCTGCCAAATGACAAGGCAACAAAAGATGAAATTTTAACATCTATTAAGTCTTTTGCAAAAAAGATTTCAAAGGAAGATTTTTTTCTTTTCTTTTATGCTGGACATGGTTATGCAGAAAAAGAGGGAGGAGAGATCAAGAAGTATTTGGCCCCTTACAATGCTGATCCAGGCGCAATGCCTAGCACAGCTATTGATTTTGACGACTTAGCAAAGGAGTTACTTTCTATTCGGTCAGAACGGTTGTTGATAATGCTTGATTGTTGTTATAGTGGTGCAGGTGGGAGAACATTTAGCTCTGGGGATAGAGAGGCTCTTGAAAAGATTGGCACAGATCATTTAGATAAAATCTCTGGAGAAGGTCGCATTGTAATGGCAGCCTGTGAAGAAGACAAACCTGCTAAAGAAACACATGAACTAGAGCATGGAATATTTTCTTCTGCTATTATAGACGGGCTGCAAGGAGACGCTGATTATCAAAAAGATGGTATAGTAGATAGTGAAGAACTATGGATGTATGTCCGACAAGAAACCATTAATAGATCAGGAAAACAGCAGATACCTATGAAATTTGGGAAAGAGAAAGGTTTGCCTATATTTCTGTCACCTGTGCAATCGACAAAAATATCAGAAGCAGATAAAAAGAGTATTGCAGTTTCTGTTGCAGATAAATTTGAATTGCAGGAGGTGCGTTTGTCTGGCACACAATTGTTGTCTGATATTGGAGATGTTGGAGCTGCATACCTAGAAGAACGGATTCGGAGGAATATGTGCATTGCTGTTAGTTGTGGATCAACTCTCATTGAAGTAATTACCCGCATTAAACGATTAGAACTTACAAATGTCTCTGTGTTTCCTATGAGTGGTTCTCCATCAGAAGATATATGCCTCACAGATTCTATGATGTTATCGTGTTTGCTGCTCAGCAGACTTGGAATAAAAAAACCCAAGCCAAAGATATTGCCCATGGGAATACCTCATACGTTCCTTGCTAAGGGAAGACCTCTATATAAAGCTTTAGAAGACAATGCTTCGAATTTATTTAAAGAAGCCTCCGAAAAATCTTCAATATATCTTTGCGGAGTAGGAAGCCTTGATACACTGAATGATAATATTAAGAAAATTCTAGAAAAAGCTAACATAACTATACAAGATCTTCGGAATTTAAATGTTGTAGGCGAAATAAATTATCATTTCTTTGACAAAAACGGGCAGTTTATCGCCATGCGAGAAGACCTGTCTTTAAGGGATAAAAAGAAGATTAATACATACATGGAGATTTTTTACTCACTTTATCCAGAAACTATAGAAAAGATTTTTGCGTCAGCAGGTGTTGAAACAATACTTGTTGCAACAGGGCCAGCAAAACGAAGAGCTATATTAGCGGCACTAAGAGGCAAACTATTTCGCACACTTATTACAGATGTGCCTACAGGAAGATGGCTATCGTCCACCAACACCGGGTCAAAGAAGGATGGGTCAAGAAAGATGGGTCAAGAAAGATGAACCTGATATCATTTCATTAATTTTTCTAATTCCGATGATGCGTTCTGAAGCTCTTTAAGTTTCTCCCCATGCCGAATATTAAGGACAATATTAAATGTTACCCCTGCTATTAATGTAGAGGCCAGCAAAAGAGCCAGTCCATGCAGAGTTTGTTTACGAATAACGGCTAGGCGCATTCCCGTCACCCGCTCCATGAATTGGGATTTGTTCTACTTATAAACTTCAGCAATATCGTAAAATCCGCAATCTTTATCCTGAAGCCATAATGCTGCTCTTTTGGCGCCTTTCGCAAAGACTTCCCTGTTAAATGATTCATGTTCAAGAGTAATTTTCTGATTGTCTGTGGCCATAATTACTTGATGAACACCGGTTATGCCGCCGGCCCTTACGCTGTGAACAGGTGTGTTTCCCGGAAGAACGTTTGTAATCTTTTCAGCAGTGGCGCTGGGCGCATCTTTCTTCCCTTTAAAATGCTGTTCTATGATCTCTGAGTCGGCATGACCCCATATTCTATTCATCAACTTGCAGGCTCTGATAAGAACATTTATTCCGTCAGAAATATTAGGCGCATAGAGGATTCTCAAATTTTTATACTTCTTGATCTTTCTCAACTGACTGTCGGTAAAGCCGGTAGTTGCGATAACATAACCCATTCCTTCGTTCAGTTTATCAATATTTTCCATTACAGCCTGAGGTGCAGTGAAGTCTATTACCATATGGGGTTTAAGTTCTCTGATCAAATTATCAATCAGTTCTTTGGGTTCAACCACAAAATCAAACTCTTTAGCTTTGGCTACCCTGTTTTTTACGGCAAAAATCAAATCGAATTTCTTGTCGTGAAACAAGCTGTGTGCGACCACTTTGCCGGTATTCCCCAATCCAAACAATCCTATCTTAATTTTCTTCAAATCTACCTCGTAAATGTTACGAACAATTTATTGAACAACTGCTCTTTGATTTCATGCTTTCATTTGTTCTTCAGTCGCAAATAAACCTGGTTTCACATAGCCAATCAGGATGTTTTGAGAGCAAACCTGGGGATTATTGACGTGTTCTGAGGAACAAAAGATATTCTATTAATTCCAGTTTACATGATTAACATGCGTTGCCAAGGAAGAAATTCCCGGAATATCGTAATTGACTATTCTTTGGGCTGTTTTGAGCTTAATCTGCCTACGCGAAGCTTTCATGCAGTATTATTTTCCTCTCTTGTAGATGGTGGTGATATTATACAATTGCTCAAAGCTTGAGGTTTTCCTATAAAGAGAAATGTGACAACTGCAAGAGAAAAACGTGTTTTGGTTCTGATTAATCCGAAGTCTGGATTGTATACCTCTTTCAGCATGATGCGGCGCGCGTTTGATGCTGCATGGGAAAAGAAGGAAACAGAAATTTTCTACCAGTTCTGCCAAAGCCGTAAAGACGGAATAAAAAAGGCGAAAAGGGCTGTAGAAGATAAATTCGATTCCGTTCTGGTTGCCGGCGGTGACGGCACAGTCAGCACTATCGGGCGGATTCTGGTGAGCACTGATGTTTCTTTAGGGGTTATTCCGACTGGAAGCGGGAATGGGTTCGCAAGACATTTCGGTATACCGCTCTGGCCGGAGAAGGCGGTACGGGCACTGGCGGAATCAACGGTCAAACAGATTGATGTGGGTGTTGTCAACGAAACTCCATTCTTTATTACCTGTAGTATGGCATGGGACGCGGCATTGGTGCGTTCTTTTGAACAATCACCGATTCGCGGGATTGTCCCATATATTTTTGCCGGTGTTAAAGAATTCCTGGAATATAAACCGCAGAAAATTGATGCAGAAATAGATGGAGCTGAAACTGTGACTTTTCCGGATCCAATGGTATTTACTATTGCTAATCTGACCCAATACGGTGCTGGCGCCAGAATCGCGCCGCAGGCTGAAGCGGATGACGGATATCTGGAACTTGTTTCCACTAGACATCAGGATGTTCCGAAGCTGATTGCGAATATAGGAATGTTTTTTGCGGGGTCAGTGGACAAAATCCCGGAAGTGGAGACTAAAAGATTCAAAAAACTTAGAATAAGACGTGAACATGAAGCGCCGATCCAGGTTGACGGCGAATTGATTGAAGCTTCGCAGGAAATAAATGTAAAGGTGATACCGGGTGCGCTTAAAGTGCTGGTGCCTGGGGAGAAGTAAGTATTCAGTATTCAGGAGTCAGAATAGAAGATATGAAGAAAAGCATTTTGGACATATTCTGAATTCTGACTCCTGAATCCTGTCTTTAGTACTTCTTCTCGTATTCGCCTTTACCGA
>JBHORK010000100.1:0-9081 GCA_042565725.1 Verrucomicrobiota bacterium | reverse complement strand
GTATACACACTCCTTGACCATGTCGAAGTGGTTGAGTTCAGAGAGGTGATGAAGGAAACAACGACGGAACCGATAGATGTTGCGTTTATAGAAGGTTCTTTTACCCGTGAGGCGGATAGAGCCCGACTGGAAAGTATAAGAGAAAGATCCGGTCTTGTAGTCGCTTTTGGTTCATGCGCTACTTCTGGTGGAATTAACGCTCTTAAAAATCATCAGAATGATTACAAGGAGTGTGTATACGGTGCCGACAGTGCTATGCCTCACCTGGATAGCCAGAAAGCTATGCCTATATCTGCAGCAATAAAAGTGGATTACGAGATCAGGGGCTGTCCTATGAGCAGAGATGAGTTCGTGAGGGTTGTTACACAATTACTACACGGAACAACAAAGGTATATGTGCCTTCTTATCCTGTTTGCGTGGAATGCAAGCTTCGTGAGACGGTATGCCGTTATGATGATGGCGATCATTGCCTTGGTCCGATTGCACGTGCCGGCTGCGGTGCGCCGTGTCCGGCTGATGGAATTCCATGTGAGGCCTGTCGCGGAATGATAGACGATCCCAATCAGGATGCTATGAAAAAGGTATTAATGGAAAACGGTGGAATATCCGGGAAATGGGCGAAAGAGAAATCTAGAATGTTTACAGCTAACTTCAGGAGTGATGCTTAATGACTACTCAGAATGCGAGTGTGAAAGTACACCATGTGACCCGCGTGGAGGGGCATGGAAATATTGTTGTTGATGTGAAGAATGGTAATGTGGAAACATGCGAATGGCGTGTTCCGGAAGCGCCTCGCTTTTTTGAGGCAATGGTGCGGGGACGTCATTATTCTGAGGTAGCCCGAATTACCAGCAGAATATGCGGTATATGCGCCGTCGGCCATACTCTTGCATCTGTTAAGGCCACGGAAAATGCGCTGGGAATGAAAATTTCCAAACAGTCAGACCTGTTGAGGCGTTTGCTCAAGCATGGGGAGAATTTTGATTCACATGCCGTGCATGTTCTTTTTCTTATTGCACCGGACCTTTTGAGTGCTCCGTCGGTGTTTCCGCTCGTTAAAACACATCCGGAAGTTGTGAAAAAAGCAATTCTCACAAAAAAACTTGGGTGTGACTGGGCAAGTGTTATATCCGGTCGCAGTACGCATCCGACAAAAGTTATTCCAGGTGGTTTTGCCTCACTACCAGGTGAAGCTTATAACGCACGGATGGCTGAGGAAGAACTGAAAAAATTAAAGCAAAGTATTATTGATATAGTTCCTACAGTTACGGATCTCTATCAGCTGCTCGGAGAACTAGCCGTAAACATTCCGGATTTCACCAGGGAGACTGAATATGTCGCGTTGGTTGATGACTTCGAGTATGGTTTGTATGATGGAAAAATAGGCTGCCTCATGCCTGATGGAAGTAAACAGCTTATCGATGTATCGGAATACAAATCGGTTACTAACGAATGGGTTTCACCTCTGTCGACTGCGAAACACTGCAAACATAATATGGATAGCTATATGGCAGGTGCACTTGCCAGAATAAATCATAACTATGATCAACTGCATCCGGAAGCTGTTAAAATAGCCGAAGGATTGGGCTTTAAGGCACCGTGTTTTAATCCGTATATGAATTCTGTGGCACAGTTTATAGAAATGGTTCATTCCGCTTATATATCTCTTGGGTACATTGACCAGCTTCTGGAAATGGGTATTCAGGACGAAAAACCTGTGAAACCGGAAAAATTCGGTAAGGGAGCAGGTTCAACAGAAGTACCAAGAGGTATACTGTTCCATGAATATGAGTATGATAATGATGGTTTCTGTATAAGCGGGAATTGTATTATTCCCACGAATCAGAATCATGCGAACATACAGAAGGACATGGATAAATTGGTTCCTGAAATGATAGAGGCCGACAAAGACGAGAAGGCTATGGAACTCACTCTTGAAATGCTGGTCAGGGCATACGATCCTTGCATATCATGTTCAACCCACTATCTTGATGTAACATTCAAAAGATAGTTTCAGGAAAACCTCAAACATGAACCCGTCTTAGAAGTATGTTCTTATCCTTTTGTTGTGAAAAAAAAATACATAATAGGGTTGGGGAACTATTCTAAACAGGATGACAGTATTGGTCTGAGGATAGTTGAGGATATTGTTGCTCATAATCTTGATAAGACGTTTGATGCTGTGGATGTCGGAAATGACGGGGTCAGTATGCTTGGTTATTTTTCTGAAGAAACAGAGCGAATTCTTATGGTTGATTGTGCTTTAATTAATAAAAAGCCGGGTGATTATCTGTTTTGTAACTTGAATGATATAGAATCCCGTAAGGTTTCCGGTTCCATGTCCACGCATGAGGGTGATATTATCAAGATAGTTGAGATGGCCCGCAGTCTTAACTTTTTTATTCCGCCTATACGCATTATGGCTATACAGCCTGAGTCTCTTGATCTGGAGATGACTCTGTCTAATACTTTGATGCAGAGATTGGATAAATATGTTCGTCTGGCAGTAGAAGAAATTAATAAGTAAAAATGCATGAGCTTTCTATATGTCAATCGCTTGTGGATTCAATTATTGCGGAGTTGGACAAGATTGAACCCAGGCCCAAATCTCTTGTTAAAGCCCGTATGATTGTGGGCGAGTTAAGGCAGATAGTTCCTGAATATATGCATGAAGCATACTCCGCTATATCGAAAGGAACTATAATTGAAGGCTCTGAGCTTGAGATTAAAACCGTTGCGATATCAGGCAAATGTAAGGCTTGTGGCTGGAAAGGCGATCTACAGCGTGCGCTTTTTAGATGCAAGGAATGTGAGTCCGGTGATCTTGATTTGTCTGGCGGCATGGAGCTATATCTTGATAATCTGGAAGTGGAGAAAGAAGAGAAGAGTTGAATAGAAGATAACGAAGGCAGCAAAGAACGAGAAAACAAATGAACATTAAAGTATATAAAGATCTCATGGGCGAAAATGAGAAATGGGCTGAGCAGACAAGAGCTCTTCTAAGAGAAAATAACATTAAGATGCTTAATCTTATTGGTTCGCCGGGCGCCGGCAAAACAACGCTCCTGGAATCAATTGCGGATAAACTTTCGGGTAAGATGCGTTTTGCCGTATTGGAAGGTGACGTTGAGACTACAAGAGATGCGGAACGTATTGCCGCTCTTAATATTCCGGCAAGTCAGCTTCTAACTAACGGTGCGTGTCATTTAGAGGCAAAACTGGTTCATTACGCATTAAAAGATCTGCCCTTAAATCAATTGGATCTGGTTATAGTTGAAAATGTCGGCAACATGGTTTGTCCTGCCGAATTTGATATTGGGGAAACGGCTAAAGTTGCAGTGTTAAGCGTGACTGAAGGTGAAGACAAACCCATCAAATACCCGTTATTGTTTAGGGAAGCTGGATCTGTTGTTATGACAAAAACAGATTTACTGCCGCATATTCCTTTCAATATTGAAGTGTGCGAAGATTATATTCGAAAAGTGAACTGCAAGATACCGGTCTTTCAAACGTCAGCAAAGTCGCAAGAAAACATGAATGATTGGATCGAGTGGATATCAGGGCTGCTCTGACGTATGTAACAATAAATTCTTTACCTGCAGGAGTTTTGTTATGAAGTGTATTGCATTCCTGTGTTGACAAATCATTAACAGATCCGAAAGATTTACAAAGTGTTTCGAATAAGGGATAATGGCGGTTTTAATAAATTGTTGGAGCCATAGTGATGGGATATATTCTGCTAATCATAAGCGCTGTGTTGGTTAACAATTTCGTGCTCACACAATTCCTAGGCATCTGTCCCTTCCTTGGAGTATCTAAAAAAATGAATACGGCACTGGGCATGTGCGGTGCCGTAATATTTGTTATGACCTTCGCTTCAGCTGTTACCTGGCTTGTGTCATATTTCTTTCTCGTAAAAGAAACCAGTATTCTCGGACTGGACCTGAGCTATCTTCAGACAATTGCTTTCATTCTTGTTATTGCCACATTTGTTCAATTAGTTGAACTTGCCATGAAAAAGATCAGTCCTGTGTTGTATAAAGGGTTGGGTATTTTTCTTCCTCTAATAACAACAAACTGCGCTGTGTTGGGCGTTGCTGTTATTAATATCAAGAAATCCCATGATTTTCTGGAAACAGTTGTTTTTGGATTCGGCGCGGCGCTGGGGTTCGCTCTTGCGTTGATAATTTTCACGGGTCTGCGTGAGAAAATTGACAGAGCAAACCCGCCAAAAGCGTTTCAGGGTGTTGCAATAGCACTAATAACGGCAGGGTTGCTTAGCCTGGCGTTTATGGGTTTTGCAGGATTGGTTAAATAGAAAGTAACAGGGTAATGGAATATTGGAGTATTGGAATGATGGGGCCGCTTATCACCGGCGGTGTTCTTATCGGCAGTGCAGGTCTTGTGTGTGCCATAGCTCTTTCTGCGGCGGCAAAAATCTTTATCGTACATGAAGACCCGAAAATCAGCCGGGCAGTTGAACTTCTGCCGGGAGCAAACTGCGGTGGTTGCGGTTTCGCAGGCTGCGCCGATTACGCAAAGGCTATTGTTGTAGATGCTGCTGCAATCAATTTATGCGCACCAGGCGGAAATGATGTAATAAAATCTCTTGCCGAACTCATGGGCGTGGAAGCCTCCTCTGTGGAGCGTAAAGTGGCCATTGTTCTTTGTGGAGGCGGCAGTTCCAACGCGCCGCGCAAGTTTGCGTATAACGGTGTAGCAGACTGTAGTGCTGCAAACAGCGTGGCAGGCGGAGACAAAGCTTGTCGATATGGTTGTCTCGGTTATGGCGGGTGCGCCAGAGTTTGTCCGACAGGCGCCATTGAAATCAAAGACAACCTTGCAGTAGTACATCCTGATTCCTGTATTGGATGCGGAGCCTGTGTTAAGGCATGCCCTAGAAATTTGATCGAACTAATACCTGACTTGAGAAAGATCCATGTTCTCTGTAGTTCAAAGGATAAGGGACCTGTTGTTAAAAAAGCATGCAAAGTGGGGTGCATCGGTTGCACTGTCTGCGCAAAGCTGGCCGAAAACGAGGCCATAAATATGGACGGTTTTCTTGCTGTTGTTGATTATTCAAAAGAATTGGACAACGACAAGGTAGTAGAAAAGTGCCCTGGGAAATGTATTGTTAAGAATGGTTAATGGTTGATGGTCAATGGTTAATGGGGTCTTATGAAGAGAATAAAAGCAAAATATAAGGTTCACGGCGGTGTTCATCCCCGGTATAACAAAACCCTTACCTGCAATCTGCCGATCACAGAAATGCCGTTACCATCTGTTCTGCGTATTTCTATGGCCCAGCATCTGGGCGCGCCAGCGAAACCTATTGTCGCTAAAGGCGATACCGTATTGCGCGGTCAACTTATAGGTGAGCCTGCCGGATTTATATCTACCGCAGTTCACGCGCCTGTTTCCGGAACAATCAAAACAATTGCGCAAATGCCGACTGCAACGGGAATGATTGCTTCATGTGTGGAAATTGAGTCCGATGGTGAAGATCGATGGATAGATGAGATTACCGGACGAAATGACTGGCAATCACTTGATTCCAAGAAGCTTGTATCTTTTGTGGCAGATGCAGGAATAGCGGGTATGGGTGGTGCCGGTTTCCCGACACACGTCAAGCTGTCTCCTCCGGAAAACAAGCCCATTGATGTCCTTATTATCAACGGTGCTGAATGCGAACCTTTTCTTACCGCAGATTCCAGGCTGATGATCGAGCATGCTCAGGAAATATGGGACGGTTGCCGGATAATTCGGCATATTCTGGGGGCAAAGACTGTTCGTATTGCGATAGAGGATAATAAGCCGGAAGCTTTTGCCGCCATGGAAAAGGCTTTAAGAAATGCTGATGGTGACGTAGCAATGGTTATGCTTAAAACTGAATATCCGCAAGGCGCGGAAAAACAACAGATTTATGCGATTACCGGCAGAGAAGTTCCTTCGGGTGGTCTGCCTATGGACGTGGGATGTGTTGTCGATAACGTCGGAACGGCAAAAGCTGTATATGATGCTGTGGTAAAAGGAAAACCTCTTGTAGAACGAATAACAACTGTAACCGGTCCGTCGATAAAATCACCGGGGAATATAATGGCTAGAATAGGGACTTCCTATTCTACTCTTGTTGACTTTTGCGGTGGAACCAGTGGCCGGGTCTCAAAGGTGATTTCCGGAGGCCCCATGATGGGGTTTGCGGTATCCTCCCTTGAGATAACAACAACTAAAACAACTTCAGGTATTCTCGTGCTTCCGCCTGAGGAAATATCAGGGTTTACCTCTATGCCATGTATAGGATGTGGCCGGTGCGTGGGAGCCTGTCCAACATATCTAATGCCGTGTGAATTGAGCCAAATGCTGGAAGCAGAAGATTACGAAACAGCCGAAAATAATAATGTTATGGATTGCATCGAATGTGGGTGTTGCGCTTTTGAATGTCCTGCGCGCAGACCTCTTGTTCAGCATATGCGACAGGGTAAAGGGAAAATAATGGAGAAAAGAAGACAGGAAAAAGAGAAGAATTGATTGCAAATGAACACAGATAAAACAGAAAATCATATGTATACAATCAGCTCTTCGCCGCATGCGCATTCCGGCGCATCGGTGCAAAGGATAATGCTGGATGTTATTATTGCTCTTGTGCCTGCACTTGCCGCCTCATTCTTTTTCTTCGGACTGAACGCTCTACGCCTGGTTATGGTTTGCGTCTTAACCTGTGTGTTCACAGAAGCCGTTTGCAGAAAAACAATGAAGCGCAATATTGCTGTTAATGATTTAAGCGCTGTTGTTACAGGGATTCTGCTGGCATTCAATCTTCCGCCGGCTATGCCTTCATGGATGGCGGTAGTGGGATCGTTCGTTGCGATCTTTATAGCAAAACAGGTATTTGGCGGTCTTGGCTATAACCCGTTCAATCCTGCGCTTGTGGCACGCGTCGTGCTCCTGGTTTCCAGGGCGCCTCAAATGACTGCCTGGTCCGAATGGACTATTCCCGGAACCGATGCGGTTACATCAGCAACACCATTGGGACTTTGTTCGAACGGTGCTACATTTGACATGAATTCTCATGTAATGTTTGATTTCTTTATCGGCAGAATGAATGGATGTATCGGCGAAGTTTCGGTCCTGGCTATTCTGATAGGGGGGCTATACCTCCTGTATAGGCGCTGCATATCATGGCATACCCCTGTGTTCTTTATTGGTACCGTTGCTTTGTTTTCAGGAGTATTGTGGCTAATGGAGCCCGCAGCCAATATGAACCCGATGTTCCATGTTCTGACAGGAGGATTGATGCTGGGCGCAGTATTTATGGCAACAGATATGGTTACAACTCCGGTAACAAAAAAAGGAATGATGATTTTCGGTATTGGCTGCGGAGTTATCACTATGGTTATCCGGAAATGGAGCCCGCTTCCTGAAGGAGTAAGTTTTGCCATTCTGTTGATGAACAGTGTCACACCGTTAATTAATCGAGCAACAAAACCAAGAGTATTCGGAACGGGAAAAGAATAGCCGCAAAGACACGAAAGAAGAAAAGATTTTAATGGAAGAAAAAGAGTATATCAAAAATGGTATTAAACGATTTGTTTTATAAATGTTGCGAAGCAATGAATTAAAATTCTTTGTACCTTAGTGTCTTAGTGGCGAAACAAAAATGAAAGAAACTTTAAAACTGATTATTGTTCTTACTGTGATCTGCCTTCTGGCCGGCTTTGCTCTGGCAGGAGTCTACAGTATCACAAGAAATCGTATTTCTTTGGCCAAACAGCAGGAAATGCTGGCCGCGTTAGAAAATGTTTTGCCTGACTACGACAATAAGCCAATTGATAATAAATTTGAAACAACCGAAAGCGGCAATGAATGGATATTTTATATAGCGCGAAAAGACGGAATCTTTTCGGGGGCGGCATTTGAAACAAGCTCAATCCAGGGCTACGGCGGTATAATCAAAGTAATGGTTGGGATTGGGGCTGATAATAACATCGAAGCAATAGAAATTCTTGAACAGACTGAAACGCCCGGTCTTGGAGCTAAAATAGAAACGGAAGAATTTAAAGGTCAGTTCAGGAATAAAGGTGTTGTTAATCTGGATTGGTGCAAAGTCAGGAAAGACGGCGGAGAAATAGACGCGATAACAGGGGCCACCATTTCTTCAAGAGCTGTAGCTGAAGCGCTTAGAAAAGGTCTTGAATCTTTTGAAAAATATAGAAGTGAAATAGAAAAATAAAACCGAAACGTTTAAGGAATGTCGGGATGAATTTTTATAAGGAATTAATAAAGGGATTGTGGAAAGAAAATCCTGTTTTTCGGCTTGTGCTGGGAATGTGTCCGACCCTTGCTGTGACTACCACATTGGAAAACGGATTGGGTATGGGAGTTGCCGCAACCTTTGTATTGGTTTGTTCCAATATTGTAATTTCTGCAGTTAGAAATATTATTCCATCAAAAGTGCGCATCCCTTGTTTCATTGTTATTATTGCAACATTTGTAACTGTGGTTGACCTGCTTATGAACGGTTTTGCACACGAACTGCATAATAAACTTGGGATATTTATTCCTTTAATAGTTGTAAATTGCATTATTCTGGGAAGAGCCGAGGCTTTTGCATCAAAGAAATCTGTATGGCTGTCTATTGCAGACGGAATTGGCATGGGGATCGGTTTTACGCTGGGGTTGGGCGTTTTGGGAGCTGTCAGGGAAATTATCGGCAGAGGCACAATTACACTGTGGAGCACTGCAGAACGCAGTGTGTCATTAGCGATACCAGGTTATGTTGACCAATCTCTGATTCTGCTCATATTGCCTGCTGGCGGATTTATCGCCCTTGGCTGTCTGCTTGGACTTATGAATCATGTTCAATCAGTCATGGCAAAACGCCGGGGACAATCCTTTACCTCTCCAGCTCATTTAGACTGTAGGCATTGTGTAATCTGTAAATGGGGCAAATAGTTAGATTTGTATTTCTTGCTATTCTGTTAAGTCTTTATAAAACCCTTTTTGTTTTGTTCATGCAATATGCGGGCTAGGAGTCTGTCGGACTTAGCTTAGGTATTTATTGTCATTTTTGCCCCTTTGGC